>NZ_RZOF01000081.1:0-19703 GCF_003998955.1 Mesorhizobium sp. M4B.F.Ca.ET.017.02.2.1
GTGTAACTCGCGACCATCATCGGGATGGCTACGCGATCGTGCCGCGCGCGTTGCAAGTTCATGTGGAAACTTGCGTGAAAGGGTTGCGATAGGATTGCTGATTACGCCGTCTCGCCCATATTCGCAGCCATGGTCGCGGGGCATGTTGAATTGGCGCTGTTTGAGCAGACGTTCATCAATCCAAACGGTTTGCATCGGCCGTTTCCTGATCGGGTAGCTGACGCGGCAGAGAAAACCGGAGGGTCGGTTCTGTTCGATGTTCGCGTTGATGGTGACGTAGAGGTTCAGCGGATGGCGGCGATCGGATACGGTGCAACCGGCACGGCGATAATTGTGATGCAAAAGAGCGGGGAACTTAGGTGCGCGTCAGTGAATGGCGACACGCGCTTTCTGGTTGAGGAGCTCACCGCCTGGTACACGTCACCACTTCACGAGCAAGCGCACGTTGACTATCACGGCACGGCCATAATCTTGCTCGCGAAGCTCCGTAGCGCGGGCCACTTCGCCCGTTCCTAGCCGGACCAGCGCGGGATCCTTAAAAAGAAGGGCAGCCTTTCGGCTGAGTGTGGCCCGGCCTGCTTCTACTGGGACTCAGGATAGCAGGCCGGGCCACACTCCACAAACGGACCCGGAGTTTCAGAATATTGGAACTCAGGTAACGGTTCCACAACTTATCCTTTTGGCGAGTTCCAGCGTGAGGGCCGCGCATGGCCTACGTGCCGCCACTGTGATTAGGCCCAACTTGCGAATCGAATCCACACATAGGCGCTCCTTCGATCGGCCAATGACTGCCCCCGAGTCGTAAAATTGACACATAGCCGTTCCGCGCGGCGATGAACGGCACCGCTCATCGTGTCGGCAGCAATGGGACAGCTTGGCGTCAACTGCCTCGCGTTGCCAAGATGAGCTTATTTCGCGCTCGTCAGAACAAGCAGGCCTACTTTGGGTCGCTCGATTTGAGGATAGAGGAACCCAACACCCACCGTTTTCCAAGTAACAGCGAAGATTGACGGGCCTATATAACCTCGCCAGCCGGTAGCCTTGCCGGCTGGGCCAGGCGGTCAACAAGCTCCCATCCCCGGACCGTCGGGCTGCTGCTGGACGCCTTGAGGTTGGTCATAGTTGGTGGCAGAATAATAGGGTAAGGGACGGCAAATTGAGGGCTGCCGTTATCGCGTTACAGCGGAGTATTCGAACCCGCTGACTTGGTGCTCCAGCGGGTGTTTGATCAAGTGTGCATCGAACGCCCGCTTAGCCCAAAAAAGCAAGGAACAGAGGGAAGACCTCGCCGCGGAACTCGTCAGCGTTTACCGGAACGGGATCACGGACGAAGGGGAACTGTTGCAGGCACTTTCTAAGCGCCGCTTGGCTTAGGCCCTCACCGCAGTTTTCTGGCGCTAACGGCAGCGCGACATCGTCGGCATGTCCGGCAGCTGCCCGATTGGATCGCTTACCTAAGCACCCACCAAGCGGTGACCGCACACAGCAAAAGCAAGAGCGCAGCAGACGCGATCAATCTTGCTCTTGGCATTCGCCACCTCGGCGGCTCAGCCGGCAGAAGCCCAAGTTGCTGCGCACGCTCCGTAGCGATTTTCAGCAGGGCCGCAGTGGTTTCGCGTGGCGTCCATCCTTGTGCCTCGGACGTAGTCATCAGCGCTGCGATGGCGGCCTCTAATGCGACTTCACAGTTGACGTCCCGATCTGGGCTACCCCTTGGCAATATCGGTGGTTCGACAGCTCGCGACATGCAGAAACAAAGCGGATGGCGGATGAAAGGTTCCCGCGCGCATCAGGCCTTCCAGTCGCGCCACAGAGCATCAGCTTCATCCGTTCCATGCCCCAGATGGAAATATTAGCAACTGCTTGACGAAGCCAGCGGCCGCACCAGAGTCATTCGCATGGCGAAGGGCATCAAGATTGGCGATGAGGTAGCTATCACCGCGACAGTACGGCGCCGGGTGACGGAAGGACGGGTGAGCGTCTCGTCCTCTCCTACGGCTTCCCGCACTCCATCGTAGACAAGACGTCGACGGCGAAGAAGGGCCAGCCAATCGAACTGATAGGCGACGTCACGCAACGCGCGGGCACGTCTACGCGGTCGTCAGGACGCCGAATGGCAATGACGACAGGCCTTGCGGCACCACCACGCCCATGATCCAGGGCACGGCCCCGCCAAGCTCGACATCGGACCCAAAGGCTCAACGAAAGATGAACTTCCGAGTCGGAACGCTTGAGAGGGAAGAGGATTCCAATCGACTATTCGCGGGTTAACCTGTCGCGTTCCCTCGACCCCGGCTCTCTCTTCAATTGCTCGGCTTACCCGCATTGCAATGCGGTCGCCGCACCTGAATCGAGCAAGGCGGTGACGCACGACACTGCCCTCCCGCGCCGGCATGCGCTGGCCGGGATAACTGGGCTTCGCACCGGCGCGATGGGTATCCAAAGGAGCAGCGGAACCGCCAGCCGAGTCTCCTTGCCCAATTATAAGACCCTCAGACTCACACCACGTCGGTGCAGGCCATCGACAAGGTTGCTCAGAATGCGTGTTGCACGCGTCGCGGGCTATCAATCTTCGTGATCACCGGCGGCGTATTCGCCCTTGCGGAGGAACTTCAGGGTGCGGTCCAATTTCCTTTTCGAAAGCATCCCCAAGTGGGCGACGTTCTCACAAGAGAGTCGCAATGGCAGGCGCAATAAGCTCAAGCAGCTATCAGCCCTCGAATTGGAGCGATCATAGGGTCGGCATAACGCCTGCCTCATCGTCGATCCGCTGATATCGCCACAATGCGCTTAGCACTGATGACGCAGGATGATCTGCAGCATCCTGTTTCGGCGGCACGGGGTTTCGCGTCCAACCTTCCGCCATGCGCCATTAATCTGTTTGCGCACGAAAGCGCTCAACAACCTCTAAGGTTCATGGCGTGAAGGGAGTGCCAGTCCCGACCCGCCTCCTCTGGAACAATAGAGCGCGAACAACCGTTTTGATTTGTGTAAACCCAAGGAGGCTATCGCCATGGACTGGAACCGCGTTGAGGGAAACTGGAAGCAGGTCAAAGGCAAGGTCAAGGAGCAGTGGGGCAAACTCACTGACGATGATCTGGACCGCATCGCCGGCAGACGGGACCAACTCGAAGGCAAGATCCAGGAACTTTACGGGATTGAGAAGGATCGTGTGCGTCGGGATATCGACGACTGGTATGCCCGACAAGATTGGTAGAATTGCCGTTGGGCCATCGATGGGGAGGCGCTCGCGCGTGCAGCGCCTTTCGTTTTGAGGTGCGCAACTGACGCGCCCCGCGGAAGAGCGGCGAGCTAGACCGGAAAGGCAACCCTTCTAATCGAGGCCGCCCCGGCTTCTCGGTTTCAGTTCTTCTGATCCGCGCAGCCGAGGCCCGTACATCGTTCCGATTACCGCGTTGGAGCTCACCGATTTCTCTGGATCAGCTACACCGACAGGCATCAATCCTCTCTGGAGCGAGCACGAGGCCCCAACCATGAGCGTGGTGAACGGCTGCGATCCATTTGTCGCATCACCGGAGTTACCATCACGCCATGCATAACAATTGAACTCAACACGGCGAAGCACACAGTCACCCAAAGAATTGTCACACCCTCAAATTCAGCCTGCGCATATCGCCATTTCGGATCAATGACGAATGCACACCGCCCAGCCACAGGTGGCCGCGAAGGATAGAAGCCAGGATCGCAGGTGTGCCCGCATTGCCAACAGCGGGCACCGCGGAGAGCGGTTAGTCTAACCACCACACCTAGCAGTTCGCCTCAGTCTGCGGATCACACGCCTTTTTTTCTTGCTTCTGTGGCTTGGGTTTTACCGCCTGCTCACCCTGCTGCTGCTCGGCGGCGGGCTGCTCCTTGACCTTTTTCTTCGGCTTTGCCGCCTGCTCGGGCTCGCCCTGCTGCTGCTCGGCGGCGGGCTGCTCCTTGGCCTTTTTCTTCGGCTTTGCCGCCTGCTCGGGCTCGCCCTGCTGCTGCTCGGCCGCAGGCTGTTCCTGCGTCTTTTTCTGCGGCTTAGCCGCCTGCTCGGGCTCGCCCTGCTGCTCGGCGGCGGGCTGCTCCTTGGCCTTTTTCTTCGGCTTTGCCGCCTGCTCGGGCTCGCCCTGCTGCTGCTCGGCGGCGGGCTGCTCCTTGGCCTTTTTCTTCGGCTTTGCCGCCTGCTCGGGCTCGCCCTGCTGCTGCTCGGCCGCAGGCTGTTCCTGCGTCTTTTTCTGCGGCTTAGCCGCCTGCTCGGGCTCGCCCTGCTGCTCGGCGGCGGGCTGCTCCTTGGCCTTTTTCTTCGGCTTTGCCGCCTGCTCGGGCTCGCCCTGCTGCTGCTCGGCGGCGGGCTGCTCCTTGGCCTTTTTCTTCGGCTTTGCCGCCTGCTCGGGCTCGGCCTGCTGCTGCTCGGCTGCAGGCTGTTCCTGGGTCTTTTTCTGCGGCTTGGCCGCCTGCTCGGGCTCGACCTGTTCGGTCGTGGCGGCGCCTTCGGTCGGCTTCGATTTCCGGCCAGCCTGAACCTTCTTCACCTCCTCGATATCTTTGATCTCAGCTGGTTTGGCATCGGCATCGGCTTTCACCTCGCCTTCAAAGACCCTGACCGTATTGTTTTCCATTTTGCCAGACTGCTCGGGCGCGTCGGTCTTGCTGACCTTGACGACAGTCACCTCCTGGTTGGTCTCCTTCTCGATCACATCAACATCTATGACTTTGTTGATCACCACGTTGTTATGGATCGTCACATCGCCAACCGGCTCGGCTGCCTCGACAATGCGCACAAATTCCGGCTCATCACGGATAACGACGACAGAAATGTCTGCCGCAAGGAATTCGCGTGTGGGGACAACGACCCAGTAAAAATCCGGCGTCGCGTCGAAGGTCACCTCGATTGAAATCAAATCCGGATCACGACGCGGCGGCAGCGGAGCCCAAATCAGGTGCTGCCTGTCACGACGCCAACTCACCCAGGCTGGCGCCCAACGAGTGCCCGGGACCCAGTACCAGCCGATGTCGTCGGCATAGCCCCACCGGCCGTAATGGTACGTCGCCCAGCCGAATGGCTCGTCGGATACCCAGAGCCAGCCATACTGCTCAGTATAGACCCAGTGTCCAAGGGTATATGGACGCCAATCGTCAGGTACATCAGCCGGCACGAAAACGGCCGCTCCGTGGTACGAAACCCAGTCACCATGAGAAGAAAGGTCCTGGTAGAATGTGCTGATCGAAACGTTTGTGGCAGCCCGTGCCTCGGACACGAGCGACAATGGCGTAATCGAGTTGGGAATCTCGACGATAGTGAGCAGACAGGCGGCTACGCCGCCCAGCATCAGTCGTACCGCATTTTGAGCAAGGACGCGTTTCATCCCAGTTTCCTCCGAAACAGATCGCCCTTCATCTTTGAAACCCGCCGGCTGTCGGATTGTTCCACTTTGCCCGTATCCGCTCGTGCAACGGCTTGCATCCGAAACGGGCCTAGCCAGCCTCCTTGCTGCTGCGAGGGAGGGAAGGCTGCAAACGCAGGTAAGCCTATCTGACCTTCGAAAGGGCAGCGCGAGAGCAAATCATGGTTCAAACCTTGGAGCGGTGTCGGCTCTCAAGTTGTGATGAGCTTTTCGCTAATCCGGAGAGGACATCCGCATCGGCGCACATTGCAGCGCCCGGAACTAAAGGGGTACCCCGCGGTTCTCTTTTGGAAGGGGTCGCTGGCATGAGGATGCGGCAGTATGGTTGAACTTGTGGTTTTGGAACAGGCGGTCGCCAGGCAACGCATGAAGCGATCAGAAAAATCTCCCCACCAGGCAAAGGCAATAGTCGGCGAGAGCTGCGGGCTCGCGATTAGCCTCGCCCTTTGCGCTCGTATGCGGAGCCGCCAACGGCTCGTAGCCAGAGGGCGACTGCCGAAGGCCGTCCCGCCGACAAGTGCACACTGAGGAGAGCAGTCGCGATGTTGTTTGAACCTCTCAACATGGATGGCCGAAACCGAAGCGCCATCTACCACGCAGCACGGCTTTCGATGCTGCACGAGCGGCTAGCCAAGAAGCTCGAACAGGTGGACCAAGCAGCCGATCAGGTTGAACAGGCGGCGGCCGATTTGGTTGAGGCCGCGCATCAGCCCGCCGTCCTCGCCAGAGGCTGAACCACCGCTCATGTGCTTCGCCCAGGTCGAGCAGCATTTGTTCCCGAATTGCCGGGCGTATTCCCTGCCCTATTCCTGGCAACAGCAACCAACCGGAGCACAGAACGCTTTGGATTCGAGTCGAGCCAGACAGCCCTGATTGAGCTGACACTGTTTTGCCCTGCCAGCGGTTTCCACATCGTGGATTCGATAGCGGTCGTCCTGGCACAGCTTTCCTCGGCCAAAGTAAAGCCCTCCCCAAGTTGCACCTTGAGAGCGACCGTCGCTTGGTTCGCTCGGCACGTCTGCACTGCCGGGCCGCCGGTTGCTGCGATGCGCTCCAACAGTCGCAGGTCGAATAGCGGCCCCTCTGGCCCGACCGGAACGAGCAGGCACATTTCTGCAAGATCGGACCATGCGACCACTGGCCTGTCGACGAGCGAGTGAGACGCCGGCAAGAGGACGAAGAGGCGCTCGTGCCAAAACACTTCGCTGCAACAGGAAGGGACGGCGCCAAAGTCGTGAGTGAACACGAGGTCGAGGTGCCGGCGGCGTATGGCTGACAGCCACCGCCCCGCGGGAACATCCTCGATGCTAAAGCTCACATCCGGGTAGAGGCTGCTGAAGCGAGCGATGATGCCTCTTAGGATTTCTCCTCCCCTCACACAACACAATCCAATCCGGAGCGTCTTTGCGTCCTTGTCTCCGACACGGTCATCGAAAGCGTCCAGCAATCCTTCGTAGTGAGCTCGCACAACATCGATCCAGGCTCGACCCGGCTCCGTCAAGCGAACGCCGCGGACATCGCGTTCGAACAATTGGACTTCCAAGTGTTGTTCGAGCTTGACGATGTTTCGGCTCACGGAGGATTCTCGAACCCTCATCGCCCTTGCCGCCCGCCTCAGGCTGCCATGATCGACCGCTGCAAGGGCGTACGCCAGTAGCCGCAACGCGTTGCCGTTCGGCGTCATGCCTCGGGCGCTTTGCCGACGGGGATGGTGTCAGTTTCGGCGCAACGCGTTCCCATTCTTCGGTGGTGCAGGAGGCAGTCAATAGTTTTCCTCCGTGCGCGCGGTTGAAAAAGTTCGCCGAGGCACATTTCACGGGACGGCATGATCCCTCAGGCTTCGATACAAGCCCGCTTCGTAGACATACTCATGTGGAATGGCCGGGCCCGCCATCTGCGAGACGTACAGGTTAAGATTTTCCCGGCTGTTGCTCGCCGCAAGGCTGCAGAAATTTCCGCTGTTCCAGGTCATGACGCAGTGTTTGAAATGCGTCCCTACAGCGCGCGACATCTCCTCAAGCGTTACCTCGTTGTTGAACATCGTGGTCAGCACCGCGGTCTTCTTTGCCTCGATCTGCTCTTGCTGGAAGTAGCGAGCCTTGAAGCCGAAATCCTTCTGGCACTCGCGGCGCTGATAGTCGCTGTCGTCAACCGCCCGAAATTTCTCGAGGAATACGAAGATGCCTCCTTCCTTGAGATGCTGCGCCACGAACTCAATCTGTTTGGGTCTGTTCGGCGAGTACATTTGAAAGGTGGTATCTTCGAGGATTATGTCGAATCCGGAAGCGAATTTGCCCAACCGGGCGTTTGAATTGAGGACGGCCTTGGTCAGTCGGTGGAACGGGCCGACAAAGAACTCGGCGTCTGGCGGTTCAACATATGCCATGAAGCACTTGTAATTTTCCGCGTTAGGACTGCAGGAGAGGCTGTGGATTTTCCCGCGGGACAATTCCGATAGTGTTCTCGCCATGGTGCCCTCCGCTGTGCCAAGGCTATATAACGACAGCTGGGCACCGCGAATTCGTGCATATCTCAGCACGCCGTAAGCCATCCGGCACTCCTCCTCCAACCGGTAGGGAATGCTGCTGTGATAGTGCTGATCGAAGAAGCCTTGTCGTGCCGCATGCAAGCCGATCAAGTCGCGAATGAGGTTATCGTTCTGAAGAAGCCTGGAATCGACCTCGGGCTTGCGTGTAGGCACTCCGCTTTCGCCGGCTGCCGTCGTCGCGAAAAAGCCTGACAGTTCGTTGATCCGCGGGGCGCGGTCGCATTCAGCCAGAAAGTCGTCGAGTCCTCGCATCGAATTGTGCCTCCCACTACCCGTGTGATCGGTGAGATGCCTCAACTCGACAACGGCGCGAAGATTAGCGCCGAGTAATATTCTTGGTGGTCGAGTATTGGCGGAGGCGAGGAATAGAATGGCCTTGTAGAAGCGGCTTCCATCGAATTGCGATTTTTTCGCTCGCGCCACATCAACCGACAACTCTGAATTATTTGTGAGTTGTCCAACAACCTATGGTTAGGCACAAACAGGAGGATGAGTAGTCACCGAAGGAGTCGCTTCGATTGGCGGATATTTTTTGCCTCGACCCGACCACATTGCGCCGTTCGCGGCACCAAACCCTTGTTCACCAATATGAGAGCTGGGGGAACATACGCGCAGACGTAATTAAGAGAACGGGTTTAGAGCGGCAAGAAACGAGAATTGCCCACCCCCGGCATATGTTCTTGATGAACTTGAAGGGTGCCGCCCGGCGCGGAGAAGACTTCGTCGACGGTCGCCGGGTTTCTTTCTCGGCCAGGCGGCCCGGTTCGATTATCTACATCCCCGCCGACAGCGAATGGACTGGTTGGGATGAGGGTGACGCAATCGCCTCATGCCTGCTCGTGTCCATCGCGCAGGAGTTCGCAGATGAGACCTTCGAAGGATTTGCATCCTACCGCCGGGCGGGACTCCCCCCGTGGATCGGATTCCGTGACAACACCATAGAAGTGGCGTTGCAGAGAATAGCCGCCGAGCTCAGGTTTCCTGATCCAATAAGCACGACGATGGTGGAGAGCCAGGTCACGCAATTGTTCGTGCAAATGGTCAGGTTGAACCGAACCGGCCGCAAGCCGGCAAAAGGCGGTCTCTCGACTTTCGATCTCAAGCGCGTCGTGGGAATGATGGAGCCATCCCCAGACGCCAAACCCACGCTGGCCGATCTAGCAAAAGAGCTAGGTATCAGCCGTTTTCATTTCGGCAGGGCGTTCAAGCAGTCGACTGGAATGACGCCGCATGCCTTCATCGCGCAGCGCCGATTGGTACAGTCCGCGGAGATGTTGCGGTCGACGGATTTGTCGGCGACAAAAATCGCGATGGAATGCGGCTTCGCAAGCTCAAGCCACCTCACGACCGCGTTCAAGCGCGCCTTTGGCACGAACCCGATAGAGTTTCGGCGCAAATCCAGGATCTAGCCCGGACCCCTTTTATTCAGCAAGGAATTGAAAGGCTCGGCATCCCGTTAAATCCGACATCGCCGGAGTGGGCATGACATGCGGTCAATGGATGGGTGGGCCGCCGATGTCACGCGAAGTTCGGTTTCATTATGCCAAAGGAACGCTCCGTGAGCCCCGCGCCTTCATTGGCTTCCTTGCCAGTGCGTTGTCCGCGTCTGTCGGACGAAACGGCTACTACATCGCATGCTCATGGACCCTCGTCGAAGCAGGGTATGGAAGCGCGAGTGTCGCGACGTTGCTCGCGATCGTCAGCGTTGTCGAATTTGTCGCGAGCCCCCTGGCTGGCGCAATGGCGGATCGGTTTGACAGACGACTGCTGAATATCGCAGCGGACGTTAGTCGCTTTGCCGTCATGCTCGCCATAGCCTGCGCGCTTCCCTATCTGGACTTGTTTCCAGCGATCTGGTGTTCAGCGATTCCCTTTGCGCTATGTGACCGAGTTGCACTTACGAGTTCGCAGTCAATGATCCCTCTCGTTGCGGGAGGCGATCTGACAGCTTCATATTCCATTGTCTTCTTCGTCACGCAGTTCGGATGTCTTGCGGCAGCGCTGCTCGTGGGTGCGTTGCCAAACGACCATTCCGCAACCGTGGTGTTCGTCCTCCTTGCCGTATGTTTTCTTGTTTCGGCGGGAAGCTTGTCCTGCATTCGTGGCGGCTCGGCGTCTGGCGAACGCAAAGTCAACGGGCTTGCTCTCAATATTGACGGGCGCCTGGTTCGTCTCTTCGCCGTCTACGCGCTCCTATATGGAGGCGCGGTTTTGCTCAGCGTGATGGGATCTAGCTTCGTTTTCGTAGAACAGAAGGGCACTGCCGCGGACTTCGCTCGCGTCGAGGCAGCCTGGTCGGCGGGTTCTCTGATCGGAGCGGCACTGCTCAGTCGGCTGACAGGAACGATAAGTCCTCATACATTGCACCTCATGGTTTTAGGTTTAACGGCGCTCGCGCTGATGGCGCTGGTACCTTTGCGCGCGCCCTGGACATTGACCATGTTTGCCGCGCTCGGGTTTCTCTACAATCTGGGCCGGGTCAGCGTCGAGGTCACACTGCAGTCGCGTGTACCCGATAGGGCCTTGGGCAGGGCCAAAGGTGCCATGCACAGCCTCGCAGTCGGGCTTGGGTTTGTCATTTTCAGCATCGCAACCGTTTTGGGAGACCAGGCCTTTCCGTCGACAATTTTCCTCGGTTTCGCTGCTTCTCTTCGGCGTTGCTGCCTTGAGCATCAACGTCGCTCGGCAAGAGGGGGATCCATGACGTGTATGAGCTAACAGGAGCCGCAGGAGCGAAACTGGCCGTGCTCAGATCGCTGGCGACACTCTACCCGTGGATGCAACACTACTTTTCCCGTCCGATCCGCGACTACGCGGCCAGGCTGTACGAGGCACCAGTTTCGACAGCCATGCCTGAAATTCGGCAATACGCTCTGACCAAGCTGCTCGACGCGATTAAAAGCGCGGGGAAGCGAAATGGATTGCCGCTCGACGCGGTCGCAGAAATCTGCAGGGAATTTGAAGAGCGTCGCGTTTTGCAGACGGGTCCTCACCTGCTGCTCCTGATGGACCCGGAGGCTTACTACACTCACATGCTTAGCCTCCTGGGCCTCTCCGCGCATGGCTGCTCTACCTACCTGTCCTATGCCGTTTCCACGGTGAGCCTCGTTGAAAGGGCTCGAAAGGGGCCGGGCTGGCTCACAGTTGATCAGACGCCGATCAACGTCTTCGGCCTCCCCCGAAGTCGCATGATCGGGTACAGCCTTCTGACTGGGCCTGGAGCCTATCGGTTCGAACTGGTGCCAGCGGAACAAGGCGCTGAGCCAGACGCGCTTGCGGTGCTTCACAATCTTCTGCCGAAGGGCCAATTCGAACGGCCAGCACACGCCATAAAGGAAGCTAATTCCAGCCTGTGGCCGAAGCTGTTTGGAAGCCGCTTTACCTTCTTGCAGGTGGACGACGAGGATATTGCCGGTCTGGTGGCGGACCATCTGTCGGACGAGAACTCCTGGCTGCGGACGAGGCTGCTGGAAAACCCAAGGCTCGCGTTGAATATGCTTGCAGAGATCGACAGGCTTGCAGACGGCCCCTGGAGTGGCTGGCTCGCGCGCGGTACCGACTTCTTCTGGTTCTATCAAAATGGCAGGCGCCTGCCACTGCGGCTGGTCGCTGGCGAACTCGTCAATCCGGCAACAGGGTTGAAGATGGTTCGCTTTGAGGCTGCCGAAATCATCGAGCGGTTGGCCGACCGCAGTCTAATTCCGAATCTCCTTCTCATGTTTCTGGTCGTGTCGGTCCTGCCGGGCATCCGCGCGCTCGGAGGCAGTCATCAGCCGGTCTACTACCCCCTCATGCGCTATGTGGTCTGCCGCGCACTCGAGGCTGGAGATGTGGATGCCGATCTGCGGGAGGCTCTCGTCGCGGATGATCTACCTAGCGCTTGGGGACACCGAGTAATTGAGTGCGATGACGATCTCTTGGAGGTTTTTCGAAACGGAGACACGGCCGCGTCCAGCGATATCATGGACCGGCTCGGAAAAATTCCCTTCGCAAAAGCCTGTGGAAGTATGACCAGTTTTACTTCGGACGCGTCGTGGCAAGAGCTTAGCAGACAGTTGGGCGAGCAGGCGATCTCACCCACTGATGCGGAATGGGCCTTTTCCTGAGCAAGAGCAATAGGCGCAGGACATCACGCTCCGTCGAGCGTCTCCATCGGCGCCACACGCAGTCGGATCGATTCACTTCAGACCGGCAGCCCGAGTTGCTTTCGCAGGCTTTTTTCGAAAGCCGATGCGGGCACGAAACGGCGCAGGAAGGAAACTGACCTGGCGCGCCATCTTTCCCGCTGCGTAGCGCAGCTTCGGCGTAGGATCGGTTGCGGCCGTCAGCATTCGCGTCTGTGCGGCAATGCGCTCGCCACTTAGGAACCGACAGTCGATGCGCTCGTTCTCTTGAGCGATCTGGAGGCCCGAATGTTCAATCCGTGGTTCGATCTTTGTTTATCGGCGCCGGAAGCACACCAGGTAATCTGGCTTCGAACGCTGCGGATTGCCCAGGGAGTAAATTGGTAGAGCGCGAGAAGCGAAGCAAATGATCACAGAAAGTCGAGGCGGCCGCGCCCGCCGGCACATCTCTTCGCTACCGGCTCGGTGGGCAAGGTCGCAGCCGTCTATAGTAGGGAAAATCAACGCCAACAAAAAACGGCTCTCGCCGCCGCCAATCGAATTTTATTTCGTGGCTCCATTCGCACCCACCGGCGGCACGTCCTGCTACCGTGGGGCCACGGGCAAGTTGGTCTGGAGGCTGAAGCAAGCCAGCAAATGTCAACGAGCGGCAGCTTCATCGGCGATAGCCACGCGACGGCGATAGACCATTTCCCAGCCCAGCCAGCCTGTAACCAGCATCAGGAGAACGGCAAGGATTGAGAGTACTAGCCCCGTGGAATCGGCCGCGCCGCTGCTGTAGCGCCGGTACCAGTTAACCGCCTCGATCAGCACCAAGACCAAGTTTCCCAAGAAGTGTACCCAGGCTATAGGCAGGGCCCGAATCTGGGGCTCACCCAGAAAATCTGTAAAACCCATCACAGCGGCTAGGAGCGCCATCACCACGCCCGTGACCAGAAGGTATTCGCTCGCTTGGAACCAGAAAGGGTCTCCGGTCCCGATCAAGTCGCAAACTAAGGCGCCTACGAACGCAGCAATTGGGAAGGGCACGAGCATTGGATGAAGCGGATGACCGGCGATCGTCGCCGTTGCCCGGGGATTGGCCATAACTTCCTCCAGAAGTTGCCCTGAACGCGCTTACAACGGCGAGTAGGGAGGGAAGGTTCCATTTGCGGCCTCCGTTCGCTGTGGAGGTTCCGATCGTCACAAAGGGTACGCCTCCGCCTCGCGACCGTTAGCTTTGATGGCACTGGCTGACGACATCGAAATGGTGCAGGGGCACGTGAGGTTGGGAAGACGACACATCTCCGAGCAGCGCGAGCGCATCTCTGATTTGGAACGTCTCCAATTGCCTACCGGCAAGGCATTCGAAGTGCTTATCTGTTCGAAAGTATGCAGGACCTGCACGAACGGCACCTATCGCGATTGCATGCGCTGGTCCAGATTTAGCCTGATCCTTTGGCCTCAGTGTTGATCGCGCGTCGCTCATCTCGAAATGATCGCGCAATTGGGCGTTGGCCGAATTCCTCGATAAGGACGTGCCATCTGTCACCAACCTCGGTGATGGAAACGGCATTGCGGTCTGAGCGCAAATGGGGTTTTGCCTGGGGCTGGGGCTTGATGAGCACAGCCTGGAACGAATGATGCATTCTCGGGTTCGGATGAGCAGGATCCTGTCATCCTCGGATTGGAACGCACGCTTGCTGGCGTTGTCTCCGCATGGGGGGCGCGCCTCCGGTCTCTATGGACAGACGGGAGTTGCTGACGCCCTTTGCTAGCTGGTCAGCGATACGTAGACCCAAAACGCCCGCGTTTCAAAACCTGGTTGGACGCGCGTCTCTCAGGAGCGGTCATGGTTCGCTCCAGAGAGAATCGCGACCGCGAAGGTCTGTTCCATGTCCGTTCGTAAATATTAGCATCTTGACGAAGCTCTCGGCCGCCTCAGACTCATGGGATGGCGAATGGGATCAAAATCGGCGATGAGGTGTCGATAACTGCGACTGTGCGCAGGCGCGGGAGAGAAGACCGCGTCAGCGTCTCGATCCCCTCCTGCGGCTTCCCGCACTCGATCGTCGACAACACGTCGACGGTGAGAAAGGCCAGCCAATCGAGCTGAGCGACGTCACGCTTGCGAATGGGTGACGGTAAACCTTGGCGTCCGGTGACGGTGTATGCGGACACGCTCAGGCTGGTGAATCCCACGTGCCGCCGAAGCGGAAGACGCCGCTGGTGTCGCACAAGGCGACGTGAGCCATTGAAGACGGTCGCCGGGAAGGAAGAAATCGAGTTCATCCGGTTGGACGGGACAGGACCGGTGCCTGACCGGGGGCGGCAGCACAATCGCTGCCCTACCGCTACTCGGGGGTGCGTGGCGGCACCTTATCGAGGAGTGTAATCTCGCCTGTCTCTTGTGTCGGGTTTGCTGCCGGCAGTTCGCCGTCTGGCGTCAGCTTATCGACTGCTTCGGGCAAATCTTTCGTGATCCTGGCAATCAATTCATCGCGTGACAGACCAGTCTGCATCGAAAGAGACGTGAGCGTGTCCTCGTCGATTGCGGTCTCTACGTCCTTTGGTTCGATCGGCTGATTGGGTCCGGTGCTAACCCACGAATCTACCTTCGACCCCGCTCCTGCATTTCTGAAGCGCTCGAGGATGTCCCCAAGCGCCGTGCCGGACACGCCCTTGGATAGCTGATCCAAGAGCCCTCCCTGCGGGTTGTTTGGATCGCGACTTCCTCGAATCAAGTCTCCGATCTTTTCGCGATTTTGATAAGCCAGAATGCCAAGCACTGCGACAGCCAGTCTTCCCAGATTTGCCATTGGTTTCCTCCCTTGGATCTCAGGGAGAAGGTTTCGTGCTCGCAAAGGTTCCACTGTCTGCCCCGCTAGCAAAATCCGAGTCGCACGGTCACTACATGGCGAGTGGTGAGGGCCGAAGAGGCAGCTCGCGAAGATACTGGATGTAATGTCAAAGCTCGAACAGTCGAAGCCATCACCCGGCGCCAGGACGACCATGATGGGTTCATGGGGACGCTACGCCGCGATCGGTGCTCCCAAGCTTGTGCATCACGCAGCTGCCGCCGCACCGCCTCACCCGCAATGGCGGCGCAGCAATTCGGCAAGCTTCTCGGGTCGATCTCCGGGTATGTTCTTAAACCCGGTCCAATCGGATTTGTTTTCTGTATCGATCGCCAACCTTGAGCCGTCTTGCCTCAGCGTCCTGCAACTCGTCGGATGTCGAAGTCAGTCCCCGACGGCCCAAGCAAGCGATAACACGAATGTTTTTGACGGTGCTTCAGCGTCACACCCGAAGTTCCTATTGCGAAACTGCGCAACGCGCATATTGTTTGGCATAGTCGGGGTCGTAATCGGCAGTCCAAGGACATGGGCCGTGGACGCGGTGCTAAGTTACGTGGTTTGGTCGAGGATTTGGTCGAACTTCTATAGAGCCGTCCGGGTAGAGCCATGCAGCACAAGGCCATGAGTGATGCGGCCATGGGGCAAGGCCAGCGTGAGCCAGCCGACGGCGATATTGTCCGCGAGCAAGCCGTCCTCTTTCGCCTCACCGACCGACTTTACCGAGCCAACGGCCTTGGCGAGATCTACGATGCAGCACTTGATGCCATATGCGACGCGCTCGGTTCGTCGCGCGCCTCGATTCTGAGATTTGACAGCCACGGCGTCATGAGCTTCGTCGCATGGCGCTCACTTTCTGAAGAATACCGCGAGGCAGTTAACGGCCACACGCCATGGACGCGCGGGGAGCACAATGCCGAGCCAATCTTTGTCGAGGATATTCGTCTCAGCGGTGAATCTCGGCAACTCATCGACAGGGTCCTTGGCGAGAGAATCGAAGCGCTGGCCTTTATCCCGCTTGCCAGCTCCCACGAGCTCATCGGCAAGTTCATGGTCTACTATCCAGCACCCCATCGCTTCGCCGATCGTGAACGCGAACTTGCGTTGACCATTGCCCGTCAGCTCGGGTTTGCGATTGAACGGAAGCGGGCGGAAACAACGGCAGCGCGACTGAGCGCGCTCGTCGAATCCTCGGATGATGCAATCATCGCGACCGATACGGATGGCATCGTCACGGACTGGAACAGCGGCGCCGAGCGTCTCTACAGCTACGGCCGCAAGGAAATGATCGGACGCCCGCTCATGTTGCTGATACCGCCCGATCGCCAAAATGAGGAGCGGGAGATTCTGGCGCGCATTCGCAATGGAGAACATGTCGAGCATTTCGAGACCGTTCGCCTGCGCAAGGATGGCAGCAGCATTCCCATCTCTTTGACCGTTTCCCCAATCGCGGACGCGTCTGGCGCAATTGTCGGTGTCTCCAAGATCGCGCGTGACATTTCCGAGCGGCTGCGCGCGCAAGAGCAGCGGGAGCTGCTGCTTCGCGAGATGGACCACCGCGTGAAGAATCTCTTTGCCATCGCAAGCTCCATCGTCAATTTGAGCGCGTCAGCCGCTGAAACGCCGGCCGCGCTGGCCTCCACCGTTTCTGACCGGCTCGGCGCCCTCGCGCGGGCGCATGCGCTGACGATGTTCCCCTCGACTGGCCCCTCTGTTCAGGTCGCGACGAGCCTACATGCATTGATCGCCGCAATCCTCGCGCCATACCGCCATGGAGCTGACGAGCATCCCCGCTTCGCGATCAGTGGCATCGATATGCCGGTCCCTTCAGCGATGATCACGCCGCTTTCTCTCTTGCTACACGAATTCGCCACCAACGCTGCCAAACATGGCAGCCTCTCGGCGGCCGCCGGCTCAATAGAGATCGCTTGCTCCAATAGCGACGGTAAGGTGACTGTCCAGTGGAGGGAGGTAGGAGGACCATCTCCAGTCGAAACCGAAGACGAAGGTTTCGGGAGCCGCTTGGTACGCGCCGCCGCGAGTGAGCTTGGCGGAGTCGTCCGAGATTGGGACCCCGCCGGAATTGTCCTTGGTATCACGATCGATATTGAAAGATTCTCGGGCTGATGACCGAGCCGCATCTCAGCGCAGCAGCCCATCGCTCTCAAAGTCTTCCCAACCGCGCAGTTTGGCCTTCGAGCTTTCGTCTCGCCCACTGCCGGCTGAATGGGGAGCCTCACGCCCCCTCTTCTGCGCACGCTTGATTGCCGCCTTGGCGGCGGCCCGTCGCCGGTTCTCCGCGGCTGCCGCTGCATCTTCGTCACGCCAGACAGTGACCAGGTCACGGTCAAGCACATCTTCGATGTGGCGCGGGTCGAACACGTGGAATGTGATCTTCCTGGCGCGGCCGCGAAGCTTGACCGTTCTGGTCCCCGCGCTCTGCAAGCGGCCGGCCTTCAGCCAGCGGTTCCGCTCGCCAGAGGAGATCGTCAGGATGTCCTCAACTTCACGGGGAATCACGGGCAGATCTTCGATAGCCTGCATGGCTTTGGACACGATCGCCGTTGCCGCGTCGACATCTGCGTCGCAGCCCTCCGGCAGTCGCAAGGTCAGCACCCGGGATTCGATGTGGAGCAAGTTCCTGAACGCAGGCGGCAGACGCGCGCGGATCTCAAGGAAGATGCCGCTCGCCCGCATGGACGATCCCAGCGTCGCGGCCGACGACAGCGGCCACTCGGCGATCAATTTTGCGGTCGGGTCGATTTTTCGGCGCACGGGCATGCCGGAAAGATAGGGCGTCCGGGTTGCAGACACTACCCGACGCCGGTGCGCTTTCATGTGCAGACGCGAAGCTCGGGACGCCAATTTTTCAGTGCGGGGGTAGCACCGAAATAGAATTGATGTTGGAACAAACGCTGCGCCCCTCTGTTGTCTTCCAGGCACAATTCTGTGCGTTGGAGGAAATCCATGAAATTTCATTTGCTATCGGCTGCGCTCTGCACGGCCGTCGGACTGGGTTTCGCCCATCCGGCGCTCAGTGCCGAAAAGGCGCAGGATTTCGTCAACAAGGCCGCGCAAGGTGGGATCTTCGAAGTCGAGTCCAGCAAGATCGTCCAGGGCAAGGCGAAAGATCAGCCCATCAACGACTTTGCCCTGAAAATGATTACCGATCACGGCGCCGCCAATGCCAAACTGCAGTCGATCGCCGGGGAGCAGAAATTGCAGGTTCCGGCGGAGACGGACGCCAATCACAAGAGTGACCTCGAGGCGTTGAAATCCGCGAACGGGTCACCCGACCAGACTTACGTGAAGATGCAGCAAGACGCGCACGCCGACGCGGTCAAGCTGTTCCAGGACTATGCGGCCGACGGCGACAACGCGGATCTCAAGGCTTTCGCACAGCAGACGTTGCCGACACTCAAGATGCATCAGGAGATGATCGAAAAGATTGCCTCCGGCAAAACCGACAATACGGCAACGACCAACACCGCACCCGCGGCGACAGACACAGACCAGAACGCATCCGCTCCGGTGGCTGGAGCGAACAGCTTTACGGAAGCCCAGGCGAAATCACGGATCCAGGATGCCGGCTTCGCCAATGTCAGCACATTGACGAAGGACGACCAGGGCATCTGGCGCGGCACCGCCGAGAAAGACGGAAAGCAGGTAGCCGTAGCGCTCGATTTCAAAGGCAACGTGGTTGCCGGCGCTCAATAACCGAACTCAGACGATGGAGTGAAACATGACGACTGTCACCGGACTTTTCGATGACTATCAGGACGCGTCCGACGCAGTAAGCGAGCTGGAAGCGATTGGCGTGCCGAGAGACGACATCAGCATCGTGGCGAACAATTCCGACAATTGGTATCGGGATGAGACCTCGGAAGCCGGCGACGATGCCGCCGCCGGCGCAGGCCTGGGAGCGCTCGTGGGCGGCGCGGGGGGCCTCCTTACCGGGCTCGGAATCATGGCCATACCCGGTGTTGGGCCTGTGGTGGCGGCCGGCTGGCTAGCTGCTACGGCAGTTGGCGCGGCGGGCGGCGCGGTGGTCGGCGGAGCCGCCGGCGGAATTGTGGGCGCGCTGACGGAGTCCGGCGTTCCTCAACGCGATGCTCATGTCTATGCCGAGGGCGTTCGCCGCGGCGGCAGTCTCGTGACGGCCAAAGTCGACGATCGGCTCACCGGCGAGGCTGAACGCATCCTGCGAGGCGAGCGTGCCGCCAACCTGGACGAGCGGCGAAGCGCTTACGAGGCCAGCGGGTGGACGGGTTTCGACGCGACCGCAGAGCCCTATGATGACATCGAGGCCGAACGCGATCGCGTTCGCCGGACCACACCACTCTAAAAAATGAGGCCCCGTCGAATACACGACGGGGCCTTTTCTTGCCGGGCGCACGAGGCATCCGAAATTTTTTGATTGTCTGCTCATCAGGAACATCTAAGGCAACCTCACGCAGGAATAGCGGGGATGACCCGGATCGCGACCTTCAACGTCAATGGTGTCAATGGGCGCTTGCCGGTGCTGCTGAAGTGGCTTGGCGAGACTGACTATGACGTGGTCTGCCTTCAGGAACTGAAAACATCGGACGTGAAATTTCCGATCGAGGCGATTCGGGACCTCGGCTTTAGCGCAATCTGGCACGGCCAGAAATCCTATAACGGCGTGGCAATCCTGGCCCGTGGGAGGGATCCGATCGAGCGCCGCCGCGGCTTGCCGGGCGATCCCGATGATACGCATAGCCGCTACCTCGAGGCGGAAATCGACGATCTCGTCGTCGGCTGCATCTATCTGCCCAATGGC
>NZ_RZOF01000082.1:0-19616 GCF_003998955.1 Mesorhizobium sp. M4B.F.Ca.ET.017.02.2.1
CTCCGTGGTCGCGCCTTCCCCCCTTGCGCTCGACGCCGTCGTCGGCACCTCGGTCATGCCGCCGAGCAGGCCTTTTTCCGGCCGCTTGCGAAGCAGGACGGCGCCATCACTGCGCTGGGCCACGAAGGCCGCACCCCGTCTGAGCGGCTTGTCGTCCTTGGGCAGGCGGACGGGGAAGCGCTCGGGATCGCCCGAGACAATGGCGCTGCAATCCGCGCGCAGCGGGCACAGCATGCAGCGCGGCCGCCGCGGCGTGCAGATCGTGGCGCCGAGATCCATCATCGCCTGGGCGAAATCGCCCGGCCGCCTTGTCGGAACCATCCGCTCGACCAGCGCGCGGATCTCGGGCTTGGCCTCGCTGAGCGGCGTCGCGATCGAATTCAGCCTGGACACAACCCGCTCGACATTGCCGTCGACGACGGCCGCCGGCCGGTCGAAGGCGATGGCCGAGATCGCCGCCGCCGTGTAGGCGCCGATCCCCGGCAACTCCCTGAGGCCGGCCTCGGTGCCCGGAAAGCGGCCGCCGCGCTGAGCGACCAGATCGGCGCAGGCCTTGAGGTTGCGCGCCCGCGAATAGTAGCCGAGCCCGGCCCAGGCCTTCATGACGTCCTCGGCGGGCGCCGCCGCCAGCGCCCCGACGTCAGGCCATTTTTCCAAGAAGGCGCGAAAATAGGCTTTGACAGCTTCGACCGTGGTCTGCTGCAGCATCACTTCCGACAGCCAAACCCGGTAGGGGTCTGGCCTTGCGCCGCCCGCCAGCGCCTTGGGCGGGACGCGCCACGGCAGGTCGCGGTGATGCGCGTCGTACCAGTCAAGCAGGCGGGAGGCGACTGAAACGGCTTCGCTGCTTTCGCCGGATGCGGCCTTGCGGGTCTGGTCGTGCGATGCCATTGATCGGGTGAGCTCGGGGATTGGAGAACGCACATGGCAGGGAAAAGGCCCTACGGCAATCCCGTCCCGGTGAGCGATCTCGCAACCGAGATCCTCGATCCAGTGCTGAAGAAACGGGCCGGCATCTCGATCGGGCTGGTGCAGTCCTGGGAGGAGATCGCCGGGCCCCGGCTAGCCGGCCGCTCTCGCCCGGAAAAGATCCAATGGCCGCGCCGCCTGCATGAGGACGATCCGTTCGAGCCGGCACTGCTGATCATCGCGTGCGAGGGCATGGCGGCGCTCCACCTGCAGCACGAGGCAGGCGAAATCATCAGTCGCGTCAATGCCTTCCTCGGCTTCAACGCCATTGGCCGCATCAAGATCGTGCAGAAGCCGGTGCTGTCCGAAAAGGCCCGGCCGAAACCGGCGCCGAGACAACTCAACGACGCCGAGAAGGCGAAGCTTTCGCGAACCGTCGGCAAGATCGAGGACGATGGCCTGCGCGCCTCGCTGGAGCGCCTCGGCGCAACCATTCTGGGGCAGAAAAGACCATAGGATTGTCGCTAATCTCGCGTATTCGTGAACGCACGCCAAAATTTGGCGATTGGAATGGGGACGGCGATGCCTTAATTCGCGCCAACTCTCGCCTTTTCTAGCCTTTGCATTGCAAAATCCAACCGATATCAGGTGATTCGCATGAACCGTCCTTTGTCTCGCAGAAACCTTCTGACCTCGCTGGCCGCCATTCCGGCGGTGGCTCTCATCGCCGCATGCAGCGACTCGGGCGAGGACGCAAAGGCCGCCGATGTGAAGCCCGCCAACCCGTCGACGCCCGCCAAGCCGGCAACGCCGGCCGCCGCAAAGGTGCCGGAAGCGCAGGGCACGGTCGACATGGCGCAGCTGCTGAAGCCGGGCGCGCTGCCCGAAAAGCAGCTTGGCAAGGACGACGCCAAGGTCACCATCGTCGAATATGCCTCGATGACTTGCCCGCATTGCGCGCACTTCAACGAAACCACCTTCCCTGAGTTGAAGACCAAGTACATCGACAGCGGCAAGGTGCGCTACATCCTGCGTGAATTTCCCTTCGACCCGAGCGCCGAGGCCGGCTTCATGCTGGCGCGTTGCGCCAAGGATAACTATTTCCCGATGGTCGACGTGCTGTTCAAGCAGCAGCCCAGCTGGGTCGGCGTCAACAACACCAAGGAAGCACTGCTGCAGATCTCCAAGCTCGCCGGTTTTACACAGGAGTCCTTTGAGGCCTGCTTGACGGACCAGAAACTTCTGGACGATGTGAGAGCAGTCCAGAAACGCGGCGCGGACGAGTTCAAGGTCGACTCGACGCCGACCTTCTTCATCAATGGAAAGACCTACAAAGGGGCGATGTCGATTGAGGAAATGTCGGCCATCATCGACCCTCTGCTCTGACGTCCAGGCCGCGCCGAAGCGGCTCGGCTTCGGCGCGCGCGCCTGTAGTGTGGGGCGGCGCGAATGAAATTTTCGCGCCTTCGCCTCCTCGGTTTCAAGTCCTTCGTCGAGCCCGGCGAGTTCGTCATCGAACGCGGGCTTACCGGCATTGTCGGGCCGAACGGCTGCGGCAAGTCGAACCTTGTCGAGGCGCTGCGCTGGGTGATGGGCGAAAGCTCCTACAAGAACATGCGCGCGTCCGGCATGGACGACGTCATCTTTTCCGGCTCGGGCACGCGGCCGGCCCGCAATACCGCCGAAGTCACGCTTTTCCTCGACAACACCGACCGTACCGCGCCCGCAGCCTTCAACGACGCCGATGAATTGCAGGTGTCGCGCCGCATCGAGCGCGAGGCGGGCTCGCTCTATCGCATCAACGGCAAGGAAGCCCGCGCCAAGGACGTGCAGCTTCTGTTCGCCGACCAGTCGACCGGCGCGCGCTCGCCCTCGATGGTCGGGCAAGGCCGCATCGGCGAGCTGATCCAGGCCAAGCCCCAGGCGCGTCGGGCGCTGCTCGAAGAGGCGGCCGGCATTTCCGGCCTGCACACGCGCCGCCACGAGGCCGAGCTCAGGCTGAAGGCCGCCGAGCAGAACCTCGAACGGCTGGATGACGTCGTCGGCGAGTTGGAGAGCCAGATCGACAGCCTGAAGCGCCAGGCGCGCCAGGCCTCGCGCTTCAAGAACCTGTCGGCCGATATCCGCAAGGCCGAGGCGACCCTCCTGCATCTGCGCTGGACGCTGGCCAAGACCCAGGAAGGCGAGGCGCGTTCCGCGCTGGCCGCCGCGACGACGCTGGTCGGCGACCGCGCCGCCGCGCAGATGGCCGCCGCCAGAGAGCAAGGCATCGGCGCCCACCGGCTGCCGGACCTGCGCGACGCCGAAGCTGCCGCGGCCGCCGCCTTCCAGCGCCTGTCGATCACCAAGACACAGATCGAGGAAGAGGCCGGCCGCATCCGCTCCCGCCAGGCCGAGCTTGAGCGCCGGCTGCAGCAGCTCGACGGCGACATCGCCCGCGAGGAGCGCATGGTGCGCGACAATGCGGACATCCTCGAGCGCCTTCGCACCGAGGAAGCCTCGCTCAACTCCGAGAACGCCGGCGCCGCCGAGCGCGAGGCCACCACCCGGGCCGCCTTCGAACAGGCCGGCGCGACGCTTTCGCAGAGCGAGGCAAAGCTTGCCGCGCTGACCGCCGAACGCGCCGAGGCGGCCGCCTCGCGCCATCAGATCGAGCGCACTTTGCGCGAGACCGCCGAACGTCGCGACCGCTTTGCCCGCCAGCTCGCCGAGGTCGATCGCGAGCTGTCCGACATCGTCGCCCGCATTTCCGGCCTGCCCGATCCGGCCGAGAAGCGGCTGCTGGTCGAGGATGCCGCGGCGCGGCTGGAAGAGAGCGAGGCCGGCGCCATTGCGGCCGAGCAGGCGGTCGCCGAGGCGCGTGGCGCCGAAAGCGCCGCCCGTCCGCCGCTACAGGACGCCAAGGCTGAGTTGCAGCGCATCGAGACCGAAGCCCGCACCCTTTCCAAGATTCTGAATGCCGCCAGTGGCGATCTTTTCCCCTCCGTGCTGGAGCAGCTCAGCGTCGAGCGCGGCTACGAGACCGCCCTTGGCGCCGCCCTCGGTGAGGATCTCGACGTGCCGCTCGACCGCAGCGCCCCCGTGCATTGGGGCGAGAGCGCCGTCCAGCCGGGCGACGCCGCGCTGCCCGAAGGCGTGAAGAGCCTTGCCAGCGTGGTGCGAGCGCCGTCCCAGCTTGCCCGCCGGCTGGCGCAGATCGGCATTGTCGAGGCCGCCGACGGCCGTCGTCTGCAGGCGCTGCTCGCGCCAGGCCAGCGGCTGGTCAGCCGCGACGGCGCGCTGTGGCGCTGGGACGGCTTGACCGCCAGCGCAGACGCGCCGACCGCCGCCGCGCAGCGGCTGGCGCAGAAGAACCGACTGGCCGAGCTCGACGCCGAGGCGGTGCAGGCCACCCGCATCCTGCGCGGGGCGGAGGCAGCCCTTGCCCAGGCCGAACAGGCGCTGCGCCAGGCAAGCGAGGCCGAGCGCAATGCCCGCCAAGCTGGCCGCGACGCTCAGCATGGGTTGGATGCTGCCCGCAACGCGCTTGCCGAGGCCGAGAAGGCCGGCGGCGAGCTGGTAAGCCGGCGTGCCGCGCTCGACGAGGCGCGCGCCCGCGTCGTCGACAGCCATGAGGAAACCCAGGCGGCTTTCCTGGAAGCCGAGATGCTGCTGCAGGACGCGCCCGATCTCGGCGACCTGCAGCTGCAACTCGAACAGTCCTCGACCAATGTCTCGCGCGATCGCGCCACCCTCGCCGACGCGCGCGCCGTCCATGAGGGCTTGAGGCGCGAGGCCGAGGCCCGCACCCGCCGCCTCGAAGCGATCGGCGCCGAGCGCCGCAACTGGCTGGAGCGGGCCGAGAACGCCTCGACGCAGATCGCCGCTCTTGGCGAGCGCAGGGCGGAAGCCGAGGCCGAGCGCGAGCGGCTGGCCGACGCTCCGGACGAGATCGACGCCAAGCGTCGCGCGCTGCTGTCGCAATTGACCGAGGCGGAGACTCTGCGCCAGGCGGCGGCCGACCGTTTGCAGGAAGCGGAGAACCGGCAGGCCGAGCTCGACAAGGCCGCGACCGCAGCGATTCAGTCGCTGGCCGAGGCGCGCGAAACCCGTGTCCGCGCCGAGGAGCGGCTGACGGCCGCCGATGAGCGGCGGCTGGAGGTCGAGGCGCGTATCCAGGAGACGCTGAACACGCCGCCGCACCTGGTCATCCGCCACACTGGTCTGGAAGCCGATGACCCGATGCCCGAAATGGCCGAGGTCGAGCGCCAGCTCGACCGGTTGAAGGTCGAGCGCGAGCGGCTCGGCGCCGTCAACCTGCGCGCCGAGGAAGAGCAAAAGGAGCTGTCCGACCGGCTGGAGACCATCGTTTCCGAGCGCGAGGACATCATCGAGGCGATCCGCAAATTGCGGCAGGCGATCCAGAGCCTCAACCGGGAAGGGCGCGAGCGGCTGCTGTCGGCCTTCGAGGTGGTCAACGGCCATTTCCAGCGCCTGTTCTCGCATCTGTTCGGCGGCGGCACCGCCGAATTGCAGCTGATCGAATCCGAGGATCCGCTGGAAGCCGGGCTCGAAATCCTTGCCCGCCCGCCGGGCAAGAAGCCGCAGACCATGACGCTGCTCTCCGGCGGCGAGCAGGCGCTGACGGCGATGTCGCTGATCTTCGCCGTGTTCCTCACCAATCCGGCGCCGATCTGCGTGCTCGACGAGGTCGACGCGCCGCTCGACGACCATAATGTCGAGCGCTTCTGCAATCTCATGGACGAGATGTCCCGCACCACAGAGACGCGCTTCGTCATCATCACCCACAACCCGATCACCATGGCCCGCATGGACCGGCTGTTCGGCGTCACCATGGCTGAGCAGGGCGTCAGCCAGTTGGTCTCGGTCGACCTGCAGGCGGCCGAAGCCATGCGCGAGGCGAGCTGAATCGCGCCAGCAACGCGCGGGCTTGCTCCGGGGTGTTGGCGAGGTCCTTAGTGGCCCGCTTGGCTGACTGTCGAGGTGCTTGTAATTGGGCTGTGCATCAGCGCGCCCTTGGTCCCAGAATACGCGCGACATGCTCCGCGATCGCCAGGCTGGACGTCAGTCCGGGGCTTTCGATGCCGAACAGATTGACCAGGCCTTCGATGCGATGGGTTGCCGGATCCTGGATGACGAAGTCGCTGTTGGCCTCGCCGGGTCCGGAGAGCTTTGGGCGAATGCCGCTATAGGCTGCCTGCAGGCTGCCGTCGGCGAGCTCCGGCCAGTATTTGCGGATGGCATCATAGAAGCGCTCGCCGCGCGCAGGGTCGACGCGGTAGTCGAGCCTGTCCGTCCATTCGACATCCGGCCCGAAGCGCGCCGTGCCGGCGAGGTCGAGCGTCAGATGGACGCCGAGCCCGCCGGGTTCGGGCACGGGATAGACAAGCCGCGAGAACGGCGCGCGCCCGGCCACCGAAAAATAATTGCCCTTGGCGTAGCGAAGCGTGGGCAGGAACTGCCGGTCGAACCCGTCGAGCGAGGCGGCAAGCGCCACCGCGCCGAGACCGGCTGCGTTGATCAGGTGTGAGGCGGCGATCTCGAAACGCTCGCCGCTTGCGCTGTCCATCGTCTCGAGGACGATGCCGCCGCCGGCGCCGATCCGACCGGAAACGATGCGCGTGTTGAGCGACAGCATGGCGCCGTTCTCTTCGGCCTCGCCGAGCAGGGCGAGCATCAAAGCGTGGCTGTCGATGATGCCAGTGGAGGGCGACAGCAATGCCTTGGTGCAATGCAGCGCCGGCTCCAGCGTTTGCGCCTCGGCTGCGGAGAGAAACCGCAGGTCGTCAACGCCGCAAGCGGCGGCATTGGCGCGAATGGAGGCAAGCACCGGCTCCTGTGCCTCGTCGGTTGCGACGATGAGCTTGCCGCAGCGCCGGTGCGGGATCGACCGCTCCGCGCAGTAGCGGTACAGAAGCTCGCGCCCGTCAACGCAGTACCGCGCCTTCAGTGACCCCCTTGGGTAGTATATGCCGGCGTGGATGACCTCCGAATTTCGCGAGCTCGTCTCGGTGCCGATGGCGTCGGCGGCTTCGAGGATCAGCGTGTCGAGGCCTTGTGCGGCCATGGTGCGCGCAACCGCCAGGCCGATGACGCCGGCGCCGGCGACGATGCAATCGACCTGTTCCATGCCCCCGTCCATTTTGGTTGCGCAAGCGGCGCCTCACAGCCTTCAAGGATCATAGGCTTGTTGTCCAGTGCCGGCGATCATGCGCCTGGCCGCGGCATTGGGGTGGTGCGAAGCAGCGTTGGGAACTGCATGGCGCTATCGATCATGACAGAGCGGCTCTTGCGGCCGCCTGCCGCCATGATGCATCAAGCCTCTCAAATGCGAGGCGGAACCTTGGACTTCTCATCACAGAGACGGTCTGTTTGGCCCGCACGCCTGCAGACAGGAGCCAGCATGGACGCCCAACCCAATTCCCCTGAAGCCCGCGACATCCGCTACCACCTGCATGCCTACACCAATGCCCGCAAGCATCAGGAAACGGGTCCGCTGGTCATCGAAAAGGGCGACGGCATCTATGTCGAGGACATTGCCGGCAACCGCTATATCGAGGCGATGGCAGGGCTGTGGAGCGTTGCGGTCGGCTTCTCGGAAAAGCGCCTGGTCGAGGCCGCGACCCGGCAGATGTCGAAGCTGCCTTTCTATCATGACTTCGGATCGAAAGCGCATTCGCCGCTGATCGACCTGGCCGAGAAGCTGGTGCAGATGGCGCCGGTGCCGATGAGCAAGGCCTATTTCACCAATTCCGGCTCCGAGGCCAACGATACGGCGCTCAAGATGATCTGGTACCGCTCGAACGCGCTCGGTCAGCCGGCGCGCAAGAAGATCATCAGCCGCAAGCGCGGCTACCACGGCGTCACCATAGCCGCGGCAAGCCTGACCGGGCTGCCGAACAACCATCTCTCCTTCGACCTGCCGATCGCCAATGTGCTGCACATATCGACGCCGCACCATTGGCGCGACGCCAGGCCGGGCGAGAGCGAGGAGCAGTTCTCGAGCCGTCTTGCCGACGAGTTGGAGAGCCTGATCCTTGCCGAGGGACCGGAGACCATTGCCGCCTTCTTCGGCGAGCCAATCATGGGCGCCGGCGGCGTCGTCGTACCGCCTGCCTTCTATTGGGAGAAGGTCCAGGCCGTGCTGTCGAAATACGACATCCTGCTCGTTGCCGACGAGGTCATCTGCGGCTTCGGCCGGACCGGCGAGATGTTCGGCTCGCAGGCCTTCGGCATCAAGCCCGACATCATGGTCCTGTCGAAGCAGATTTCGTCCTCATACCTGCCGATCTCGGCCCTGCTCATCAACGACAAGGTGTTCGAGCCGATAGCCGACGAAAGCAATCGCATCGGCACCTTCGGTCATGGCTTCACCGGTGGCGGCCATCCGGTCGCGGCAGCGGTCGCGCTTGAGAATGTGAAGCTGATCGAGGAGCGCGACCTTGTCGGCAATGCGCGCAGGGTCGGCGCGCATTTGCAGGCGCGGCTGCGCAAGCTCGCCTCGCATCCGCTGGTCGGCGAGGTGCGCGGCGTTGGTCTGATCGCCGCCGTCGAGCTGGTCGCCGACAAGGCGAGCAAGGCGCCATGGGGCAAGCCTGCCGCTCTCGGTGCGCTGGTCAACGGGTTGCTGCAGCAGAATGGCGTCATCTCGCGCAACATGGGCGACGCCATCGCCTTTTGCCCGCCGCTGATCATCACCGAGCCTCAGGTCGATACGCTGGTCGATGCGTTCGAGCGGTCGCTCGATGCCGCCCTGCCGCAAGTTCATGCGCAAGGCTGAAAACGGGCCGCTCAAAGCGACAAGTCGCTGATGTCTCGTGCTGTTGGTTTGGCTGGGGCGCCAGGATTCGAACCTGGGAATGTCGGTACCAAAAACCGATGCCTTACCACTTGGCGACGCCCCAACAGCCGCAACGTGCCGTTGCGCGCGGCCTTATAGGACGAGCCGGCGCAAAGCTCAATGCTCGGACAGGTCTCATCCAAGGTAATCTTGCCGCATGTTTCGCCGTCGACTGACCGGCGCGCCTGTCCGAGGGGCGGCCCGAGGACCGGTCAGTTTGCGTCTATTCGCCCCAGACGGCCAGCTCGTTGCCGGCCGGATCGGTGAAATGGAAGCGTCGTCCGCCTGGAAACGAGAAGATCGGCTTGACGATGGCGCCGCCGGCATTCTCGACCGCCGCAAGCGTTTCCTCCAGCGCCTCCGAATAGAGCACCGGCAGCGGCTTCGCGGCGGCTTCGCCGGCATCGGCCTGGAAACCACCGTCCAGCCCCTCGGCAAAGGCCGAATAGGTCGGCCCGTAGTCGGTGAACGACCAGCCGAGCGCGGCGCTGTAGAAGGCTTTCACGCTATCCAGCGTGCCGCCGGTCGCCGGCAGTTCCAGATAGTCGAGCTTCCCGGTCAGTTTCATGGCGCAACTCCTTACTATGTTCTTGTTGTGTTCTATTACGCCAAGCGTCGTCCTGCAAGTCCGTCCGGGGCAGTCGACGATCCTGACGTCTTTCTCGATGCCAAGCCATTTCAGGCGCGTCGTGTTGACGTCGGCCGTGCTCGATCGCCGCGCAAGTCCGTGGACCTAATACCCCTTTGCCAGCAGGAGTTCCGCCAGATAGGCGCCGTCCTGTCCGGTGATGCCGGTTATCAATGCTGTCTTTGTCATCAATGCTCTCGGTGTGTCTGATGTTTGCCCCGTCCCAGCCCCTGTGTGTGTAGTTTTTGCCCGCCAACCCTGCGAGCCAATGAATTGTCAGGTGCGACCGCATACGTCGTCGAACCGCACGATGTCATCCTCGCCGAGATAATCGCCGCTCTGGACTTCGATGATCACCAGGTCGATCTTGCCCGGGTTCTCGAGCCGATGCTTGTGGCCGCACGGGATGTAGGTCGACTGGTTGGTCGCCAGGAACAGCTCCTCGTCGCCATTGAAGATCTTTGCCGAGCCGCTGACCACGACCCAGTGCTCCGAGCGATGGTGGTGCATCTGCAGGCTCAACCGCCGGCCAGGCTTCACCTCGATGCGTTTTATCTTGAAGCGCTCGCCTTCCTCCAGAACCGTGTAGGTGCCCCACGGCCGGTGCACGGTGCTGTGAAGCAAATGCGCTTCATGTCCGGAAGCCTTGAGGGATTCGAACAGTTTCTTGACGTCCTGGACGCGGTCGCGGGCTGCCACCAGCAATGCGTCCGGGGAATCGACGATCACCAGGTCGCTGACGCCGACCGTGCCGATAAGGCGTTTGTCGGAGCTGACGTAGCTGCCCGCGGTGTCGACCATGCGAACGTCGCCGCGAATTCGATTGCCGCTCTGGTCGGGGGCGACCAGTTCGGCCATCGCGTTCCACGATCCGATGTCGTTCCATTCCATGTCGCAGGGAACGACGGCCAGGTTTTGCGCCTTTTCCATCACCGCATGGTCGAGTGAAATGCGCGGCGCCACGGCGAAATGCTCCGCCGAGAGTTCGATGTTCGCAAAGCCTTCGCCCCGGCTGATCCGCTGTCCTCATAGCTGGCGAGAACGGCCTCGATCACCGCGGGACAATGCTTGGCCATTTCTTCGAGCATGACCCGTGCTTGGAAACAGAAGATGCCGGCGTTCCAGGAAAAGCGCCCGGACGCGACATAGGCCCTGGCGGTCTCCAGATCCGGCTTCTCGACGAAGCGGGCGACCTTTTCGCCGTCCGCCTCGATATAGCCGAAGGCCGTGTCCGGTCTGGTTGGGTTTATCCCCAGCGTCGCGATGCGTCCTTGCCCGGCATGTTCGATGGCCCTGGCCATGGCCGCCACGTTTCCAATCATGTGGTCCGCAGGGAAAATGCACAGAATGGCCTCGGGGCCTTGCGTTGTCCTGACGTGGATCGCGGCCGCGACCACCGCGGCGGCGGTATCGCGCCCCTTCGGCTCGAGCAGGAAGGTGCGCTGCGCAACGACGGGGTCGAGTTCGTCGAAATCGTCCGTCGTCAGGAAGAGGTGCTCCCGCGACGTCACGGTGACAAGCTCGACGACGTCCTTGATCGAGGCGGCGCGCAAGGCGGTGTGCTGGATCAGCGAATGCCCGTCCGCCACCTTGAGGAAGGGTTTGGGGTGCGACTGCCGCGAGGCGGGCCACAGGCGCGAGCCGGCTCCGCCGCTGATGATGACCGGAACGACTTTCATGAGGCGACCTCTGGGCCGGTGGATGCGAATGCCCGCGCCTTCTCCAGCGTCAGCGCCACGATCGCAGTCGCCCTGTGATAGGTCGCGGCCTCCGAATAGCAGCGCAATTCCGGCGCATTTCCGGACGGCCGCAAATGGATGATCTCACCGCTATCCATCCGCGCCCTGAGGCCGTCGGTTTCATCGATTTCGGCGACGGTACCGAACGGGGCCAGGAACTGCTGCAGCGCATCCGGGCCAGCGAGCTCGGTCATCAATTTGCGCGAGCTCTCGAGCGGGAAGTTCTCGAGGCGCTCGCTGGCGCAGAATGGAAGGTGCCAAAGCTCGCGCAAGCGCGACAGTGGTCTTTTCGTAGATGCGACGGTGCCAAGCACGGCCAGGATCGGGAGGAGCGAGTCCCGCGTCGGCAACGCGGGCAACGTCTTTCCATTCAACTGGCAATTCGACCCCAGGAGAACGCCGCCATTGGCCTCGAAGCCGATGACGACCGTGCCATCGCGGTACGCCGCTTCCATGCCGGCGATGACGAAGGGGGACCCGACCTTCGTTCTCCTCACCTCGAAACCCAGGGCATCTGAAATGCCCGAATTGGAGGTCACGGGCGTCACCACCGTATCCGCCGCGACGAAAAGAGCCGTAACCAGCCCGATCAGGTCGCCCCGGAACAGATCACCGTTCCCGTCGGCGACAAGCGGGCGGTCGGCGTCGGCGTCCGTCGACACGATGGCGTCGAGCGCGAATTCGCGGGCCCAGCCCTTCAGCTTCGCAAGCGTGCCTGCATCCACGGCTTCGGTATCGACGGGCACGAAGGTTTGGCTCTTTCCGACAGGAACTGCCTCGGCGCCGAAAGACCGAAGGACCTGCACCAGCAATTCCGCCGCGACCGAACTGTGCTGGTAGACGCCGATTCTCATTCCGGATAGCGAATCCGGCCCCAAAATGCCGTTGGCGCGCTCTAGGTAGCCGGCAACGGCTTCATCGTGATGCGATGGCCAGGCCGTTTCGGCAGGCGCCGGCGGATCGTACACGTTTGACCTTTCGGCGACATACTGCGTTATCGCAGCCTCGTCCGCTTTGTCGATCTCGCCATTCGGGCGATAGAATTTGATGCCGTTGCGGTCGGCGGGAATATGGGAGCCGGTCACCATCAGGGCGGCCGCGCCATGCTTTTGGGCATAAAGGGCAAGGGCCGGGGTGGGGATGACGCCGCAATCGATCGGTTGGAATCCGCTCGCGGCCAGTGCCGCCATGCAATTGTCGGCAATCGCGGGGCTGCTGTCGCGCTTGTCGCGGCCGACAAAGACCGGGCCGCTCGACTGCAAGCCGCTTGAAGCCAGGCGCCAGGCGAACGCCGCGGTATAGAGTCCGCTGGGCTTCCCAACCAATTCCGAGGCCAAACCTCGGACGCCGCTCGACCCGAATTTCATCATTCGCTTTTTCTGTTTGGAAAGTTAGGCCGGTAATATTGGAGTGGGGTTCGCTGTCAACAAAAAATCATACGGGCACGTCTGCTGACGTGGTTGACCGAAATCCTGGCCGCTCGATTTCGGCAGCGCCTGGATCTATCGCGCGGAATTTTAGCGGCTCTGCATTTTGCAATGTATTCCTGATGATGAGACCTATGACAGGTTGCATGGCGCTCTCCGGATACTCTCGTTGCATCCATTCTGGTGGCCTCGGAATCATTCGGTCTTTTTGACGCAGCTTTTAGTTAATCGATTTTAGCGGTTTTCCTTAATCGATTGTAGCGGCCGGCCGGCTTTGCCGACGCCTTGCCTTTCGCAGTGCAGCATCATATCGCTCGATTCGGACAGGGCGGAGCCAAGGCCACGGGCTTCGCCAACCTGCAATCTGCGACCGTTGGAGGGCGAGCATGACCAAGTGGGTTTACACCTTCGGCGATGGCGCTGCCGAAGGCCGTGCCAGCGACCGCAATCTTCTCGGCGGCAAGGGTGCCAACCTGGCCGAGATGTGCAGCCTCGGGCTGCCGGTGCCGCCGGGCTTCACCATCACCACCGAGGTCTGCAACGCCTATTACGCCAACGGCCGCACCTATCCGTCCGAGCTCGAGGCGGATGTCGCGGTAGCGCTCGATCATATCGGCCGGCTGACCGGCCGCCGTTTCGGCGATCCGGCGAAGCTGCTCCTGGTGTCGGTCCGCTCAGGCGCCCGCGCTTCCATGCCGGGCATGATGGACACCGTTCTCAATCTCGGTCTCAACGACGAGACGGTCGAGGCGCTGGCCACCGATTCCGGCGATGCCCGCTTTGCCTATGACAGCTACCGCCGCTTCATCCAGATGTATTCCGACGTCGTCATGGGTCTCGACCATGAGGTTTTCGAGGAGATCCTGGAGGACGAGAAGGCGAACCTCGGCCATGAACTCGACACCGAGCTGACGGCACTCGAATGGCAGGGCGTGATCACGCTTTACAAGGCCAAGGTCGAGGAGGAACTGGGCAAGCCGTTTCCGCAGGATCCGAAAGAACAGCTCTGGGGCGCGATCGGCGCGGTGTTCTCTTCCTGGATGAACAACCGCGCCATCACCTACCGGCGCCTGCACGACATCCCCGAGAGCTGGGGCACGGCGGTCAATGTCCAGGCCATGGTGTTCGGCAACATGGGCGACACGTCCGCCACCGGCGTCGCCTTCACCCGCAACCCGTCGACCGGCGAAAAGCAGCTCTATGGCGAGTTCCTGGTCAACGCCCAGGGCGAGGACGTCGTCGCCGGCATCCGCACGCCGCAGAACATCACCGAGGCGGCGCGCATCGCCGCCGGCTCCGACAAGCCGTCGCTGCAGAAGCTGATGCCGGAAGCGTTCCAAGCTTTCGTCGACATTTCCGACAGCCTGGAAAAGCACTACCGCGACATGCAGGATCTCGAATTCACCATCGAGCGCGGCAAGCTTTGGATGCTGCAGACCAGGTCCGGCAAGCGCACCGCCAAGGCGGCGCTGAAGATCGCCGTCGAGATGGCGAGGGACGGGCTGATCACCAGGGAGGAAGCGGTCGCCCGCATCGATCCCGCCTCGCTCGACCAGCTCTTGCACCCGACCATCGACCCCAAGGCCGCCCGCGACGTCATCGGCGTCGGCCTGCCTGCCTCGCCGGGCGCCGCCACCGGCGAGATCGTCTTTTCCTCGGGCGATGCCGAGGACGCCAAAGCGCAAGGCCGCAAGGTGATCCTGGTGCGCATCGAGACCAGCCCCGAGGACATCCACGGCATGCACGCCGCCGAAGGCATCCTCACCACGCGCGGCGGCATGACCAGCCATGCCGCGGTGGTGGCGCGCGGCATGGGCAAGCCCTGCGTGTCCGGCGCCGGCTCGCTGCGCGTCGACTACAAGGCCGGGACGCTGATCTCGATGGGGCAGACCTTCCGCAAGGGCGACGTCATCACCATCGACGGCGCCAACGGCCAGGTGCTGAAGGGCGCGGTGGCCATGCTGCAGCCAGAATTGTCGGGCGATTTCGCCGCCATCATGGAATGGGCCGACGCCGCGCGCCGCATGAAGGTGCGCACCAATGCCGAAACGCCGCTCGATGCGCGCATGGCGCGCTCCTTCGGCGCCGAGGGCATCGGGCTTTGCCGCACCGAGCACATGTTCTTTGATGGCGACCGCATCGTCGCCATGCGCGAGATGATCCTGGCCGATACCGAAAAGGACCGGCTCGCCGCGCTTGCCAAGCTCCTGCCGATGCAGCGTTCGGATTTTCTCGAACTGTTCGAGATCATGGCCGGCCTGCCGGTGACGATCCGGCTGCTCGATCCGCCGCTGCACGAATTCCTGCCCAAGACCGAGGCGGAGATCGCCGAGGTCGCCGCCGCCATGAATGTGTCGCCCGACAAGCTCCGGCAGCGCACCGAGGCCCTGCACGAGTTCAATCCGATGCTCGGCCATCGCGGCTGCCGTCTTGCGGTTTCCTATCCCGAGATCGCCGAGATGCAGGCACGCGCCATTTTCGAGGCGGCCGTCGAGGCCGGCCACAAGGCCGGCGCGCTGGTGGTGCCGGAGATCATGGTGCCGCTGGTCGGCATCGTGAAGGAGCTCGACTACGTCAAGGCGCGCATCGACGCGGTCGCCGCCAGCGTCATGCAGGAAACCGGCACGAAGATCGACTACCTGACGGGTACGATGATCGAACTCCCCCGCGCGGCCATCCGCGCCCATGTCATCGCCGAGGCGGCCGAGTTCTTCTCCTTTGGCACCAACGATCTTACCCAGACCACTTTCGGCATTTCGCGCGACGATGCGGCCTCCTTTCTGGAGACCTACCGGCAGAAGGGCATCATCGAGCAGGATCCGTTCGTCTCGCTCGACATAGAGGGCGTCGGCGAATTGGTGCGCATCGCGGCCGAAAAGGGCAGGGCGACGCGGCCCGGGATCAAGCTCGGCATTTGCGGTGAGCATGGCGGCGATCCGTCGTCGATCCGCTTCTGCGAGGAGGTCGGCCTCGACTATGTGTCGTGCTCGCCCTACCGCGTGCCGATCGCCAGACTGGCCGCGGCGCAGGCCGCGGTGAAGGTGGCAAAGACATCAGCAAAACGCGACTGATCCTTTCGGTCGCGGTGTCGCACGGATTTCCGACCGGAATCCGCGACAAAATCACAATCCCGGGCGGAGCATTCTCTGGCTTGCCAGAGAATGCTCCGGCTAGCCGATCGGCATGCCGCCTTACGGTTTTGTAAGCAAAGTCACGCGAACGTGCGCGTGGCGGCCCCCATTCTCGACATCGTTTCCGCCCAGTCTCCAGGGTCTCCGATCCCCCCGGCGCCCGAGACAGATGTTGCAGATTTCCCCCGCTCCCTTCCGCTCGATCCTCATTTTACAGACGAAGTTCATCGGCGATCTCGTTCTCGCCTCGGCGCTGGCCAGGAACCTCCAGCTCGGCTATCCCGGCGTCGGGATCGTGTTCCTTTGCGAGGCACGTTTCGCCAGCTTCCTCACCGCCCACGGCATCGCTTCCGATGTCGTCACGTTCCGCCGCGCCATGATGCGCGGATCGCCGCTGCAGCGAGGGCGCGAGCTGTATTCGATGGTGCGCCGGCTGCGCCGGCACCGCTTCGACATGACGATCGACCTGACCGATTCGAAGACCTCACGCCTCATCAGCAGCCTCGTCAACGCCCCGACCAGGGTCGGCTACCATCCGTCCGAAAGGCCCTTGCGCTGGCACGAGCGTCAGCCGGCCAACGTCCGGGCCAGGCCGTTCGGCTTCGGTGAGCGGCACTATCTCTACCGCTACCTTTCGCCGCTCGAGGCGCTTGGCGTCGACCTGCGCGTGAGAGCGCCGTCGATCCGCCCATTGGCTGTGGAAACGGCGCGGGCGCTCGCCTTGCTGGACAAATACCATCTCAGGCGAAGCGGTTTTGTCGCGGTGCATGCCGGGGCGAGTTTTCTCGGTCGGCGCTGGCAGCCGGAGCGCTTCGCCGCCGTCATCGACGAGATTGCGCGCGAGACCGGGCTGGATTTCGTGCTCGTCGGTGGCCCGGACGAGCACAAGGCGGCCGACGAGATTGCCGCGAGGACAGCCTCGCCGGTCGTCAACTTTGTCGGCGCGCTTTCGCTCGAAACGCTGTTGGCGCTGCTGAAGGAGGCGCGGCTTTTCCTCGGCAATGAGAGCGGTCCGATGCATATGGCGGCGGCAGCGGGCACCCCTGTCGTCGGCCTCTACGGGCTGACCAATCCGATCCGCTGGGGGCCGGTCGGCGTGGCGAGCATCGCGCTGCAGCCCTCCATGCCTTGCGAATGCGTGGCAAGCGACTTCTGCAAGCCGACCGACCCGAGCAAGGCGTGCTGCGTCTGGCGCCTGGAAGTCGGACCTGTAACCGACGCCGTGCGCGAGATCCTTGCGCGCACCGAAAAGCAAACGGCAAACGCGCTCTCGCGCTGCGCCTGAAGCAAATTCTCGTGACTGCGTTCGTCGCACGGGCGCCGTCCCGATTTTCGCCTTGATGCGGGTCTTTTGGCTGGATATTGCAACCATCCTGCTTCGACCACCGGCCCGGAAATCGATCATGCGTCTCTTGCGGAAACATCTTTGCGCGATTGCGCTGTCGGTTTGCGCCGTGTCCACGGCCGGCGCCGCGCCGCTTGTCGAGCCGACGCTGCATCTGAAACCGCAGGCAGGCGCCAGCGGCCGCGTCGCGCTGACGCTCGACGCCTGCGGCGGCCAGACCGACACCCGCATCCTCTCGGCGCTTGTCGACAACCGCATCCCGGCCACCATTTTCGTCACCGGCATCTGGCTGAAGCGCAACGCCGCCGCCGTCGAGGTCATGCGCGCCCATCCGGATCTGTTCGAGCTGGAGAATCATGGCGGCCGCCATATCCCGGCGGTCGACACGCCGCGCAAGATCTATGGCATCCGCAGCGCCGGTAGCCCGGAAGCGGTGCTGACCGAGGTCGAATCGGGTGCCGCGGCACTCGCAGGCACCGGCGAGCCGGCGCCGAAATGGTTTCGTGGCGCCACCGCCGAATACAGCCCGTCGGCCATCGCCACGATCCGCAAGCTCGGCTTCAAGGTCGCGGGCTTCTCGATCAACGGCGATGGCGGCTCCCTTCTGGGGGCCAGGGAAACCGCCCGGCGCATCGCCGCCGCCAAGGATGGCGACGTCATCATCGCCCACATCAACCAGCCGACCCATGCCGCCGGCGAAGGCGTGGTCCAGGGCCTGCTGGCGCTGAAGGCAAAAGGTCTGACCTTCGTGCGTCTCGGCGATGCCGATGGCGTTGGCGATGATGGCACCACCGATTGATCGGTCAGGCCACGCTTCGGCCTCGTCCCGTCCGGTAAGGCAGCATGTCAGGCCGGCGTGGCCTCGATCGTCACCTTGCTCGGATAGAAGGCGCCGTGATTGCGGATCTCCGTCATCTCGTCGAAGGGCCGCTCATAGGCCCACATCGCATCCTTGCCGGTATCGCTGGCCGGCAGCGCGCTCCAATAGCTGGCATCGCCCTTATAAGGGCAGTGCGTCGATTGACCGGTCTTGGCCAACTGGCTGAAATCGATGTCGTCGAAGGGAATGTAGAAGACCGCAGGATAGGGCGGCTCCGACAGGAGCTTTGCCCTTGTCGAGGAAGCGATGACCGTTTCGCCGGCGCGCACGGTGACGGTGCCGCTAAAGGACTCGACGGTGATGATTTTGCCGGGATTGCGCTGGAAGCCGGGGGCGGGGTTGGCGATCTGGTCCATTGGCGGGCTGTCCTTGTCCGATTGAGAGGTCGCCCGCAATAGGTGTGTCGTGCAGGAGGCCGGCGCAAGCCCAAACGAAATCACGCCGGGGCGGCGTTCAGGGCGAGCCGTCGCGACAATCGTCAGGCAGCCGTCTGGAACACGTCCATCAGCCCGGCATAGGCGGCGGCGATGCCGGCCACCGGATTGGTGCTCCTCGATGCGGTTTCGACCTTCAGCGCGCCGCCGACGGCCGGCAGGGTGAGCAGCAGGAATTGTCGATTGCCGCCGTCTCCGACACAGGCAGCCGCGACGTGCTGGTCCTCGCCGTCGTTCTGGACGCACATCTTGAACAGTAGCGTGCCGCCGACCGCCTCCAGGGCGCCGCCCACAACCTCGACGAATTCATCTTCGGAGACCGTCCTGGTGTCCGGCGCCAGATCGGCCAGACTTTCGGCAAGCGAGTTTTCGAGTTCCAGGTCTTCCGGCGCCTTGTCGTCGAGCTGCGTGTCCATGCGAACCTCTTTCATTCGCCAATCGCGCACCCAGCCCATTAACGAAACTTAACGCGGACGATGGCCGGATTGTGGCGGTTTGCGCAGGGTCTTCAAGGAATGCAACGCTTTCAGCGCTTACGGCTGGACAATCCGCCGGTTCGTCCCACAATGCCGCAAAAAGGATCGCCAAAGCGCAGGGGAGGAACAAATGCTTGGACTGATGCAGGAATGGCCGCTGCTTTGCCACAAGCTGATCGACAATGCCGAGCGGCAGCATGGCGGACGCGAGATCGTATCGCGCTCGATCGAGGGACCGATCGTGCGCACCACCTATGCCGAGATCCATCATCGGGCGTTGAAGGTCGCGCAGCGGCTGGAGCGCGACGGCTTCAGGCTCGGCGACCGCATCGCCACGCTTGCCTGGAACACGGCGCGCCACATCGAGGCCTGGTACGGCATCATGGGCATCGGCGCGGTCTATCACACGCTCAATCCGCGCCTCTTTCCCGAACAGATCGCCTGGATCATGAGCAACGCCGAGGACAAGGCGATCTTCGTCGACCTGACCTTCGTGCCGGTCCTGGAAAAGATCGTCGGCGCGGTCAAATCGCTGAACAAGATCATCGTGCTGACCGACCAGGCGCATATGCCTCAGACGGCGCTGCCGAACGCGGTTGCCTACGAGGAGTGGCTCGCCGAAGCCGACGGCGCCTTCGCCTGGAAGACGTTCGACGAGAACACCGCCGCCGGCATGTGCTACACCTCGGGCACGACGGGCGATCCCAAGGGCGTGCTGTACAGCCACCGTTCCAACGTGCTGCACGCCATGATCGCGGCCATGCCCGACGCCATGGGCATTTCGGCCCGCGACGTCATCCTTCCGGT
>NZ_RZOF01000083.1:0-19495 GCF_003998955.1 Mesorhizobium sp. M4B.F.Ca.ET.017.02.2.1
ACCCTGCAAGCCGCGGCTGTTCACGCCGAGGCTTGCCCCAATCCATCAATGCCCTCGTCGTTGACGATACCATGAGACGTTTGCCGGCGCATCGGCGCATTGGTCGGGTTTCCTACGCCTGCGAGGGGTCGCGCTTCCAACCGGGATAATACCCGCTGAAAGATATTGACTGTATATTTAGTCATAGTTACGTTGAGATCGAGTTGGCCAGTCGGCTCCGCCGGTGAATGGCCACGCATGAGAGGAACTATTTTCGTCGGACCCGAGGCCGCTTTTGCGGCCGGTCCCAACAATGGGAGAACAGCATGAACTGGAAATCGATCGCGACTGTCGCCGGGCTGTCGCTGATGGCCGCGACAGGCGCAGCCCGCGCCGACGGCGAGCTCAACATCTACAATTGGGGCAACTACACCAATCCCGACCTCATCAAGAAGTTCGAGGAGACCTACAAGGTCAAGGTCACCGTCACCGACTATGACTCCAACGACACGGCGCTGGCCAAGGTGCGCCAGGGCGCTTCGGGCTACGACATCGTCGTGCCGTCGGCCAGTGTCATGCCGGTCTGGATCAGCGAAGGCCTGCTGCTGGAGACCGATCCCAACAAAATGGAGAACTTCAAGAACGTCGATCCGAAATGGGTCGACGTGCCGTTCGATCCGGGCCGCAAATACACCGTTCCCTGGCAATGGGGCACGACCGGCGTCTCGGTGAACAAGTCGGTCTATTCCGGCGACCCGAACACGTCGGCCGTTTTCCTCGATCCGCCCGCCGAGCTCGTCGGCAAGATCAATGTCGTGCCGGAGATGGGCGACATCCTGTTCCTCGCCATCTCCTATTTCGGCGGCGAATACTGCACCGACGACAAGCAGGTGCTGAAGAAGGTGCGCGACAAGCTGGTCGAGGCCAAGGCGAAATGGCTTTCGTTCGACTATGCGGCCGTCGACGGCCTCGGCAGGGGCGATATCGCGGCCGGCGTGAACTGGAACGGCATATCGCTGCGCGAGCGGATGGAGAACGACAAGATCGTCTATGGCTATCCGAAGGAAGGCTATCCGATCTGGATGGACAATGTCGCGGTTCTCAAGGACGCAAAGAATGTCGAGAACGCCAAGCTGTTCCAGAACTTCATCATGGATCCGCAGAACGCGGCGATGATCTCGGCGTTCGCGCACTACGCGAACGGCATCAAGGGATCCGAGCCGTTCATGCCCGACGAGATGAAGGGTGCGCCGGAGGTCGAGGTTCCGGCTGAATTCGCCGCCAAGGGCAAGTTCATGCCGACCTGCCCGCCGGACGTGCAGGCGCTCTATACGAGGATCTGGACCGATCTCCAGAAATAGCCGCGCCGAAGTCTGTCCGGCCACAGTCGCCGGACCGCGACGCGCGGTCCGGTGTGTCCCTTCGCACCAAGCGCGGTTCCGCCGACCGCAGGAGACTGCCCATGACCGATCTCGATCTCTGCTACATGCCGGCCAGCGAGGCGCTGCGGCTGTTCAAGGCAAAGAAGCTCTCGCCGGTGGAACTGATGCGGGCCGTCATCGACCGCGCCGAGGCCACGAAGGAGACGATCAACTGCTTCACCTTCACGCATTTCGAGGAGGCCATCGGTCTGGCCAGGAAGGCAGAGGCGAAATACGCCAGGGGCGCAAGGACCGGGGCTCTCGAGGGCCTGCCGATCGGCATCAAGGACGAGAGCTACATCAAGGGCAAGCCGACATCGCATGGCTCGCTGCTGACCAGGGATGCCGTATGCGGCCATACCTCGACGATGAACGAGCGCATCATCAAGGCCGGCGGCATCGTGCATGCGCGCACGGCGACGCCCGAATTCAGCTGCGCCGGCTACACCTGGTCGAGGCGATGGGGGGTCACCCGCAACCCGTGGAATCCGGATTTCACGCCGGGCGGTTCGTCCGGGGGGGCGGCTGCGACGCTGACCTCGGGCACGTCGTCGATAGCGACCGGTTCGGACATCGCCGGATCGATCCGCATCCCGGCATCGGCGTGCGGCCTTGTCGGCTTCAAGCCGCCTTACGGCCGCAATCCCGACGAGCCGCCTTTCAACCTGGACTTCTATTGCCACACCGGACCGCTGGCGCGAAACGTCAAGGACGCGATCCTGCTGCAAAACGTCATGGCTGGACCGAGCCCGCTGGATATCGCCACGCTGCGCCCGAAGCTGCGCCTGCCGCTCGACTACAAGCCGATCAAGGGCTGGAAGATCGCCTTCTCGATGGACCTCGGTTCCTTCGAAGTGGATGCCGATGTGCGCAGGAACACGCTTGCCGCATGCGATGTCTTCCGCTCGCTCGGCGCCACGGTCGAGGAAGTCGACCTGGGCTGGGGCGATGAGGTGCTCAAGGCCGGCATGACCTATCTGGAGCATCTCTTCGGCGCCTCGCTGTCGCAACTGCTCGAGGAGCATGGCGAGGACATGACCAGCTATGCGCGGCGGTTCGCCGAGGATGGGCGCAAATCGAAGGCCACGGACTTTGTCGGAACCCTGGAAGTGGCGGCCCGGATGTATCAGACACTGGGTCCGTTGCTCGAAAAATACGATGTGCTGATCTGCCCGACGAACGCACTTCCCGCGGTGTCGGCCGAGTTCGATCAGACCACGGACACTGTCGAGATCAACGGAAAGCAGGTGAACCCGTCGCTCGGCTGGGTGATGACGACCCCGTTCAACATGATGAGCCGCTGTCCGGTCCTTTCCATGCCGTCGGGGAGGGCGGCGAGCGGCGTGCCGACAGGCATCCAGATCGTCGGTCGCACCTATCGCGACGCCGATGTATTTCGCGCGGCGATGGCTTATGAGACGGCCCGGGGCCAATGGTATGGCAGTGCCGCGACCCGCCCTTCGCTTTGAGCGATCCCGGGCTCTCTTGCGTGGGTTCTGGTGGGCGGACGCCCGATGTCGCAAAATGGCGGTGGGACCGGAGGTTCCGCCGCAGGTTAGAAAAGGCCGATGAAAATGGCGCAGCGCAAGGCAACCGCAACTGCCGGAAAGCGGCCCACGATGGCTGAGGGCAGGGGGTCGGCGAATGATGCCGCGCCACCCAAGGACCGTCGGCGCGAGCGCGGCGAGGCGAGCGTCCAGCGCATCATCGATGCCACGATCGACCTCATCGCCGAGGAAGGGCTGGCGAGCGTCACCATGCAGCGCATCGCCGAGCAGGTCGGCTCGTCCAACGCGCTCGTCGTTTTTCATTTCCGCAGCAAGGAGAACTTGTTCCGGGCCGTCCTGCAATATCTCAGCGATCGATATGATGAGCTGTGGGCCACCCTGGTGCGGGCGCCCGGCCTGTCGCCGGTCGACAGGCTGCTGGGCGCCGTCGACTGCGCGCAACGCTTCGCCCGCCAGCATCCGAAATGGGTTTCGGTCTTCGTCGTGTTCTCCAGCGACCGCAAGAGCATGCAGATCTACAATGAAATCGGCTTGCCGAGCGACCTTGCCTACACCGCCGAAGCGCGCGAATTGCTGATCGAGATCTCGCGCAGCGGCGGCTATGCCGGCGTCGACATAAACACCCTGTCGGAGAGCCTGAACTATCTGGTGCACGGCGCATGGTACTGGGATCACCTGAACCCCTCCGGCCGCGACACCAATGTGCTGCGCAAGACCATGCTGCTCTTGCTGCATCAGGCTTTTCCCCGGCACTTTGACTTGATGCGCTAATGCTCGCTCAGGCGGGCTGCCGCAGATGGCAGCCCGCCTGCCGCTTTTGCGCCAGATACTCGTCGATGAGCTGGCGGTAGCGCACCTTGCCGAAGCTCGGGAAATGGCCGCCATGGACGACCGAGACGTCGAGGCCGCGCACGGAAAGCAGCGTCGCGACATAGTCGTCGACCAGCGAATGGTAGACGTCGTCGATCAGCGGCCCGTCATAGATGATGTCGCCCGACAGCAGGATGCCGGTCTTCTTCTCGAAGAGCGCGATGCCGCCCGGCGAATGGCCGGGCGTGTGGATGACCTCGAAGGCACGGTCGCCGAGATCGACGACATCGCCGCCCTCCAGCAAGCGACCCGCGGGCGCCGGCAGGATCTTGTAGCGCGCCGTGTCCCAATCTTGCGGCTGGCAATCGAACATCGCGTCGGTGGCATAGCGGTCGGCAACGGTCCATTCGTTGCGCGGGTCGGCGAGGATCGCCGCCTCGGCGGAATGCACGCAGCGGTCGGGGAATTCGTGGTGGCAGCCGATGTGATCGAAATGGGTGTGGCTGGCGACGCAGACGAGCTTGCGTTCGGTGACCAGAGGCACGTGGCGCCGAAGGCTGAAATGACCGAGGCCGGTATCGAAGAGCAGATCGCGGTCGCGGCCGCGCACGTGCCAGATGTTGCAGCGGTAGAACGGCTTTATCCACGGCTCGTGGATCAGCGTCACGCCGTCGCCCATGCGAATGGTTTCGTACCAGTCCGGGGCCTCGATGACCGGAAGCATGCTCGCCGCTCAGTTCGCCAGCAGGATGATGTCGGCAGCCTTGCATGAAACCGCCACCGTGTCGCCGGGCCTGACGGTCGCCGAGGCGGGCGCCTTGGCGATGAACTGCAGGGCGGGATCGAAAGCCGAGGTGGCGAGCACGCGTTTGAAGCTGCCCTGGAAGACGACGTCGCTCACCTTGGCGGCGCCGAGCGACACGTGTCCTTCCGCTTCGCCGAGGACAAGATGCTCCGGCCTAACGGCAAGGGCGACTTTCGCACCTGCCGCCGCGCTGCCGGGCAGCGAAATCGCGCCGGCCGGCGTCGCGATAGTAACTGACCCGTCCTTCGCCTCCGTCACGGTTCCGGAAAGGATCGTGCTTTCGCCCATGAAGGTGGCGGAAAAGCGCGTCGCCGGTCGCGCATAGACTAGCTCGGGCGCGCCTTCATCCTCGATGCGGCCGTCATTCATCACCACGCAATGGCCGGCCAGCGCCATCGCCTCTTCCTGGTCGTGGGTGACATGGACGAAGGCGGTGCCGACCCGCTTCTGGATCGCCTTCAATTCGTCCTGCATCTGCCGACGCAGCTTCAAATCGAGCGCGCCGAGCGGCTCGTCGAGCAAAAGCACGGCCGGCTCGATGACCAAGGCGCGGGCAAGCGCTACGCGCTGCCGCTGGCCGCCGGAGAGCTGATGCGGCTTCTTGTCGAAGGCGGCGGCCAGCCCGACCAGCGCCAGCGCCTCGCGCGCCTTCGCGGTGCGCGTTGCGCCGTCGACGCCCTGCATGCGCAGGCCAAAGCCAACGTTGCTGCCGACGCTCATGTGCGGAAACAGCGCATAGTCCTGGAACACCGTCGTCGTCGGGCGCTTGGCCGGCGGCACGGACGTGCAGTCCTCGCCGCGAATGAACACCTTGCCTTCGCTGGGCGTGACGAAGCCGCCGAGGATGGAGAGCAACGTCGTCTTGCCGGAGCCGGACGGCCCAAGCAGGATGGTGTAGCTGCCGGGCTCGATGGTCAGCGAAACGTTCTTCAACACCGCTTGCTGGCCGAAGCGATGCGAGACGTTGCGGATGTCGACCAGGGATGCGCTCATGCCGGCTTTCTCCGCAGCAGCGTCAGCTCGAAAAACACCACCAGGACGATGGAGACGGCGAAGACCAGCGAGCCGACGGCATTGGTCTTGGGATTGAGGCCGGAGCGCAGCAGGTTCCAGATCTCCACCGGCAGCGTGGTGTCGAAACGGGTGAGCAGGAAGGAGATGACGAACTCGTCCCAGGAGAAGGTCATCGACAGGAAGAAGCCGGCAAAGATCGCCGGCGCCATCACCGGCACCGTGATCAGCAAAAGCAACTTCCATTCCGGCGCGCCGAGGTCGCGCGCGGCTCGCTCGATGTTGATCTGGTGGTCGCCCATCTGGCTGTAGATGACGGCAAAGCAGAGCGGCAGGTTGATCACGACATGACCGATGCCGGCGGCGAGCAGCGATTTCGGCACTCCGGCCCAGTTGAACAGCACCAGAAGCCCCATGCCGATGATGAGGTAGCTGACCGTGAGCGGCAGCGTGATCAGCCCGCGCAGCAGGGCCGAGCCGGGCAGCGTGAAGCGCGCAAAGCCCCAGGCCGAGAGGAAGCCGAGCGTGACGGAGGCAGCCGAGGAGAGGATCGCCACCAGCAGCGAATTGACCAGCGCCGAAGTCAGCCGCGTGTCGGAAAGCACCGCCTGATACCAGCGCAGCGACGGTCCGGTGAAGGGCGGGATCGGGAAGGACGTCGCCTGCAGCGAAAACAGCACCAGCACGATCACCGGCAGGAAGATGAAGCCGTAGATGGCGATCGCGTAGAGCCAGGCAGCGGTGCGGACGATTGCGCGCATGGTCAGGCCCGCTCGATCTTCAGCCAGCGGGCGCAGGCGAGGTAGGCGACGGTTACGACCGCCATCAGGATGATCGACAGCGCCGAGGCGAGGGGGAAATCGCCACGCCTTCCGATCTGCATCATGACGAGCTGCGGCATGACCAGCTCATTGTTGCCGCCGAGGATCTGCGGCGTGATGTAGTCGCCGATGCAGAGCACGAAGGTGAGGAAGGCGCCGACCATGATGCCGGGCAAGGTCAGCGGCAGCACGACATGCAGGAAGGTGCGCACTGGCCCGGCGCCGAGGTCGGCGGCCGCCTTGCGATAGCTAGGGCTGAGCTGCTTGAGGTTGGCAAAGATGGTGAGCGTCAACAGCATGACGAAGAAGTGCACGAAGCCGGTGACGGTGGCGAAACGCGTGTTGGCAAGCTGCAGCGGCTCGGCAATGAGGCCCAGGCCTATGAGCGTCCGGTTGATGACGCCGTTCTGTGCCAGCACCAGCAGCCACGAATAGGAGCGCACGACATAGGAGGTCCAGAACGGCAGCACGGCCAGCATCAGCGCCAGCCGCTGCCAGCGTTCCGGCACCTGTTCGGCGAGGATCCAGGCGAAGGGATAGGCGAGCAGGATCGAGATGACGGTGACGATCGCCGTCACCTCCAGCGAGTTCACCATCGCCCGCCAATAGGACGGGTCGGTAAAGAACTGGCTGTAGTTGGCTAAAGTGAAGCCGCCGCCTTCATGCGCCGTGAGGCTGGAAAGACCCATGGCGATGAAGGGCAGCACGAAGAACGCCAGCGTCCAGCCGAGCGCCGGCGTGACCAGCGCCCAGGGCAGGGCACGGCCCGCCCGGGGCAGGGCGCGCGACCTGTTTCCCGCAACGCTCATCGGCCGCCTACTGCGCCTGCAGCATTTCGGTCCAGACGTCCTGCATCTTCTTGTCGAGATCGGGGTTCGGCGCCGGATAAGCCTGGGCGCGGGCGAGGAAGCCCGGCTGCTCGTCGAAGCGCAGGATCTTCTTCTGCTCGTCGCTCAGCGCCGCCTTGCTGTTGGCCGGCATGCCCCAGTAGCAGGAGGAGGTGGCAAGCCGCGCCTGGCCTTCCGGGCTCATGATGTACTCAATGAATTTCAGCGCCATGTCCTTGTTCTTGGAATCCTTGAACATGGCAAGCGACTGCGACCACAGCACCGCTCCTTCCTTCGGGATGGAGAAGTCCAGCGCCGGGTTCTCCTTGGCGAGACCGGCTGTCACCCATTCGCCGCCGCCGACCAGGATGTCGACCTCGCCGGTGGCCAAAGCGGTCTGGCTGGCGGTGACCTCGCCAACCAGCTTGGCGTTGGCCTTCATCTTGAGCAGCTCGGCCTTGATGGCGGGAAGGTCGGCCTCGGTGAGATCCGCCGTCTTCTTGCCGATGGCCAGAGCCGCCATGCCGATGACCGGAAGATAATAATCGTAAATGGCGACCTTGCCCTTGTACTTGTCGCTGGTGAGTGCCGCCAGCGACTGCATGTCGGCCGGGTCGACCTTGGTCTTGTTGAAGCCGATGGTGTTGTAGCCGAATTTTTCGGTGATGCCGTAGCGCTTGCCGCCGACGACCGTAGAGCCGTCCATCTTCACCTCGGGGAAGAGGTCGGCGAGGGGCAGCTTGTCTTCCGGCAGCGGCTCGAACAGGCCTTTCTCGACGCCGCGCGGCACATCGATGGAATCGATCACCATCACGTCCCAGTCGCCCGGCTGCGACTGCTCGACGATGGCGAGCCCCGCGCCGGTGCCTTCGAATTCCTTGACGTTGACCTTGACGTTGTTGGCCGTCTCGAAGGGGTCGAGCAGTGCCGGATCGGCATGGTCGCACCAGATCAGCGCGTTGAGGTCGGCGGCCTGAGCGGCGCCCGCCGCGAACAGCAGCGCCGTGGCCGCGCATGCGGCAGCAAGCTGCGACTTCAGGGCGGAAAGCGGATTCGTGGTTTTCAGTGACATTCGAGTGTTCTCCCTGCCTTGCTGGCTTGTTAAGGAAAAATTGAACCAATTCTAAAATTGAGTCAATTCTGTTTTTGTGGCAAGGAAGCGATATGAGCGGATTGCGAGCAAGGCAGAAGGCGGACCGGCACCGGCGCATCATCGAGGCGGCGGCAGCACTTTTCCGCGAGGCGGGCTATGAGGGCGCCAAAATCGAAACGATCGCCGCCCAAGCCGAGGTGTCGATCGGCACGATCTACAATTACTACCAGAACAAGGGTGACATACTCGGCGCCATCGTCTCGATGGAGGTCAACGAGGTGCTCAATGCAGGGCGAGGCGTGGTCGCCAGCCCGCCGGCCAATGTCGGCGATGCGCTGGACACGCTGCTCGGCATCTACATCGAGCATTCGCTGCATTATCTGAGCAAGGAGATGTGGCGGCAGGCGATGGCGATCTCGACGCAACAGCCCGACAGCCCGTTCGGCCAGGCCTACACCGGGCTGGACCGGGAATTGACCGAGCAGATCCGCGCGCTGATAGCCCGCCTGCAGGAGATCGGCCTGGTGCGCGCCGACATCGACGGGGCGGCGTTGGGCGAACTGATCTTCAACAACATGAACATGATGTTCATCGAGTTCGTGAAGCGCGAGGAGGCGAGGATACCGGAGCTGCGCGCGGCGATACGACGGCAGAACCGGATTTTGGTGGCGGCGATCGTCTCAGCGACAAAAACCGGGGAGGCGGCGAATTGATCACGATCCTAAGGTTGGCGCTGCTGTTGGAATCGATCTCTTCCACGAGAGACTCTCTGGAATCTGTGATTTCGGGATCGTGCGGAGCAATTCATACCTTGTGCGGTTTTCGAGCCACCAGAAGATAGTTCAGCGCGAACGTTGATGGGGTAGCGCCGCCTAAATACGCAAACCGCACATAGTATGCGAACAGCGAACGCATTACCTTCTTAATCGGAAGCGCGATCTTGGATTTCAACGTTACGGGAGATTCCTTAGGCGCGCGAAGCTCTTCGATCACAAAGCCAGCCGAACGCATCAATTCACGTATGATGCCAGAACCGAGGGCATGCACATGCGTTACGTCTGCATTCTGGATCGGAAGGGAGAATGGACTATCGCCGTTAGGGAACCTGGCTATCAAATAGCCACCCGGTTTCAGAGCAAAGAAGGCAAATTTACATGTTTTCAGTAGCTCTGAGTAATGGATATGCTCGAAAACATCGAATGCCACCACAGCGCTTAACGAACTCGCCGGCATATTTTCAATGCCATCTTTCACTATGAAGCCCATATCCAGGGCGCGGCCAATCAGCTCTGGCTGAAGCTCTGATCCAAATACGTCATATTGTTTCTCGCGTGCCCAGCCGAGAAACGACCCATTGCCGAATCCAATTTCAAAGATCGACGACACGCTTTCGCTAGGGCTCGGAAGCAGCGTCGCCACCTCAAGGTCATAAAAAAGATCCTCTCCTTTGTCGTATCTGCCGAATTGATCTTTGTCCCATCCTTTCCACTCGTGGTAACCTTCGTAGGACATAAATCACCCAAATCATCCGCGCGGCAGGCCTTGGGTCACGTGCAGGTCGTCAGAACATCTTTATGGCCAACGCCCTGGGCTTACAAACGCACTTATACAACTTTGCTAAAATACCTGGAAGCGGATCGCCTTGCCTGGCTTGAAGCGCGGTCAGGAGTAGCGAGCCTAACGCCAGTGAGCGGCTGACGTTCATTGAGACGGGACTGGAGCGGTTCGATGATCCGCCAACGGACGGCGACTTGTCGCATGACATCAAGTTCGACGGCTACCGAAGCTGCTCGCACAAATGGCCATCGTGCGGAGGGCAACACCGGAATTGGTTGAATGGCGAAATGCCGCTCGGCGAGCGGCTCAGAGAACTTCCCCCTTGAGATGTGATTGAAAACTGATACACTTTATTGGTGCATCAGGGGGGGTATGAAATGCAGTCTTCCATTTGGCATTGGGCGATAGTGCTGCTGCTGATCGGCGTGCCTGTCTTCTTCGCTGTCCAGTCTGCAAGAAAACCTTCACAGAGCCCGGCGGACCTGGTGGGGTTTGGAGGCTGGTTGATGCTGCTGGCGATAGGTCAGGCACTGGCACCACTGCGCACACTCGCCGGCCTGGGCAATTCGGCCGAAGGCTTCCAACAACTCATGACTCTGCCAAACGGACCCCTGGCGGTTTATGGCGAGGTTGCTCTCAATCTCGCATTTCTGGCGCTTCAGCTGGTTGTGCTCGTTTCGATGCTGCGGCGAAGCCACCGCTTCCCGCAATTGTTTCTAGTCCAGTGGTTTGCGATTCCTGCCGCTTTCATTTTGGATACGGCGTGGATTTCAACTGTGCTTGCTGTCCCGGTCAACCAGGTACTTGCCGGAGATGCGCTGGCAACGCCCCTGGCTTCGTTCGTCTTTACCGGGATTTGGGCCGCCTATGTCTACAGATCGGTCAGGGTAAGCAACACATTCACCAGGACAAGCGCACCTCGCCAAGTCGCGAGTGCTTCGTAGAGGAACGTCGCGCGCGTAGTCGAGCCGGAAGGCCTTAGGTAAGCAGCAAAACCGAACAACACTAGCCGCGAAATTCGCAACGAACCGCCCCCAATGAGCCACTGCAACCGTGGGACGGCCGTTTTGCGTCTTCCGAGGCGTGCTTACTTCTGAAGAACCAGCCCGCTTGCCTGAAGCAGTTCATTGAAGGTGCCGGTCTGGCACAACGTCCGAACGCCGGCGTCTCCGGTCTGCGATGCGACGACCGAGCGGCCGGTCAACTCCCTAAAGGCCTCGGCGATCTGCGACTTATCTAGGTCCGAGTAGCACAGTGTCATCTTTTGCGAAGGATCCAGAACAAGCCGCTCAGCACCAGGAGATTTCCTCCGCGCGGAGACCACTTGGCTCGCCGACACGACGGTGGGGTAGCATTTCCAGAACAGGACCTCGCCAGCCTCCCCCTCCCAAAGCGCACACCCGCCTGAACCACAGTCGAGGACCCAATGTTCAGTTTCACATACAGACATTTTCCCACTCCATCACGCTGAGAGCACCCGCTCACGGCGCAATTCCTATCAGTGGGCCATCGGGAGTCAGGGTTCGACAATTCGCCAAGAGGCCGCACTGCAAGCTGCCGACTGATGGAGAGCAGCAAGCATTCAGACAGGCGCTGCAACGTGAGCGAGGAAAGCGGAGTGCGAGATTCCAATGTGGCCACCCCACGGGGTAACCGTGTGGGTAATTTCATCGCCTCCTTCAAAGCTATGGAAACAGCGGCGAGATGCCGGAACGCGGCACTCCCGAACGCGCCCGTTACCCCTCTTGATCTGCGGCATCAGACTGGAAGTTGATCAGACAGCTGGTGCCCCCGGACGGCATATCAAACCAATATCATTGCGTTTCAAGCCGTCTCAGCCCATCCCAATCCCCTTGAATTTGCTGTGGGTTCTTGTTTCGTTCGAACTCATAATCTATCATCCTGTATTGGCTCATCTCGGGCCAAAAGGTGGATAGGCGGGTGGATTGAATGGGGCGTGGGCTCAACCGACTTAGCGCTGTCTCTGTGAAGTCTGCGAGAACCGGCAAGCATGCCGATGGCGGCGGTCTGTGGTTTCACAAGAGGGAAGATGGCGGCGGGCAATGGGTGCTTAGATACACCATCCACGGCCGGCGCCGAGAGATGGGCCTAGGCTCGTGGATCGAGGTATCGCTGAAGGAAGCACGCGATAGTGCTGAACGTTGGCGAGGCACGTTGCGGACCGGCGTCGACCCCATCAAGGAGCGCGATCGCCTCAAGCGGGAAGCAGCCCGGAATCTGCATCTGCTGAAGGACATCGCCGACGACGCCTTCGAGGCACGCAAGGCTGAGCTTAAGGGCGAGGGGAAGGCTGGCCGGTGGTTCACACCTCTGGAGCAGCACATCCTTCCCAAGCTTGGGAAAGTCCCTGTCTCCGATCTGTCTCAGCAGGAAATTCGCGATGTACTCAGCCCTATCTGGCACACGAAAGCCGACACGGCCAGGAAAGGGCTCAACAGGCTTTCTATCTGCATAAAGCACGCTGCCGCGCTCGGAATCGAGGTTGACCTGCAGGTCACGGCAAAGGCGCGCGCCTTGCTCGGCAGGCAGCGCCACAAGTCGCAAAACATTCCGGCGCTGCCGTGGCAGGAAGTCCCAGCGTTCTACGCGTCAATCAACGACGGGTCTGTCACGCACCTTGCGCTGCGCTTTTTGATCCTAACTGGCGCTCGCTCGGCACCGGTTCGCTTCATCCATGAAAGGCAGATAGACGGCGACGTCTGGACGATCCCGGCAGAAGCGATGAAGGGCCGCGTCGACAAGACAGCCGACTTCCGGGTTCCGCTCTCGACCGTAGCGCTGAAGGTCGTCGCTGACGCGAAGCGCCATGCTCGCGGCGGTTACCTTTTCCCGAGCGTCAAGAAGGGCGTGATCTCCGACATGACGATGAGCCGCCTTATGGAGCGTGGCGGCATGGAGGCGAGGCCGCACGGCTTCCGATCAAGCCTGCGCGACTGGATCGCCGAATCCACCGACACCCCCCATGAGATTGCAGAAACGGTTCTCGGCCATCTCGTGGGCGGCGCTGTCGAGCGCGCCTATCGGCGGACGGACTTCTTAGAGCAGCGACGCATTCTTATGGAACGTTGGGCGACACATGTTCTCGGAAGCCAAGCTTAGATCGTTAAATTGGTAGGATAGAGACAATGCTTTTGTTCAAGCAATACGAAATGCCGGACACGTGCTATATCCAAGAAGCTGCCTTTTGGGTTGTGTTCGGGCGTGCTCCTGAGTGGTTTCACTATGAAGACAAGGGGGATGCTAGGGGTATCCCGGAAGCGTTCCTCGAATCCGGGGAGCCCGAAAGTTACGACGCTGTTGGCTACTCTGCGCTGGAATTTGCAATGGCCGGAGTCGAAGTAGACTGGGCCAGATACCAATCTGCGAGGGAAGGGGTGTCAAGCACATCAGCCGAGGCGAAAGCTGATTTCGAGAAAAATTGGGCACGGGACTTCAAATTTTCAGAAAGACTGTCGGCCGAAGAGAAGGAGCAACTTCAGCGGGAGCTCGACGTCTATTTGGCGGAACGACAGCGTGAAATAGCAGAATTGGAGTGGGCGGAGGGAGTTGAAGAAGCAATGGTGCCGATTGTCGATCGCGCCCATGCGGTAATATTCCAGGCGCTAACCGAAGGCACATTGAAGGCCGAGGGCTGGGTCGATTTCGTAGACTGGGAGCAAGACGAAACCGCGCAGTATCGCCCCATAGAGGAGGTGGGAGCCTTTGAGACCATTCCGGCGAACGTATGGTCTCTACGCAATTTCGATTGGCGAAAAAGTACTTTTAAAACGATCGCAAAAAAATACAGGCTGGCGCAGGTAAAAACAGCCGATCTGCTATCTGTTTTCCCCCAGCCAACTTGCCCGTCATTCACGTTCGAGGCGCGAGCCTTCGGAGAAGTTGTAATGGCGATCGAGGACACCAAGACAGAGCAGACATCCTTGGCGACGCGACCCAGAGGCCGCCCCCCAAAGGGCGGCTTGCCTATCCGGGATGTCGTTCGAAATCTATTTTACGACAGGATTGCAGCCGATGAGACGCCCGTGAAGCAGGAGTCGCTGGTACAGGACGTCATGTCCTTCGTGAAGAAGGCATACAAAGTCGATATTGGCCGCACCACCGCTCAGGACTACATTAGGCCGCTGAAGCATCAGCCTCGCGTGCCGGAAATTGATGCCGGAAAATACGCTGCAAATTAGCAGCTATTTCCGGCTCGAAAGGCCCATTTATCGGCTCGCATTTATTGGACTAAACCAGCCCGGATCAGTGAACATCATCCCATCCCGCACGGAGTCGCGGCAGAAGGGCTGATAAATGCATCTCACTGATCCATTGCTGACCGCGAAGGAAAGCGCAGCTTTCTTGCAGGTTAGCGTCCCTACATTCTGGCGACGCGTCGCTGACCGCACCGTACCGCCGCCGGTTAAGATCGGCGCTCTTAGCCGCTGGCCGAAGTCGGAAATCTCTGCCGTAATCGAAAAGGCCAAGGCCTCACGGGACATGGGTGTCTCGAATGGCCAATGACCTCACCACCGAGCAGGAACGCGCTTTCGACGAGCGGCGCAAACTGGCTACTCGAGCCGCCGAGACTAAAGCCCCCGCCGATGCGGCTGCGTCGGGAAAGGCGTTTGCCAGGTTCCATTATCTCTTCACTGAATCCGAGCGCGGGCCGAACATGTCGCCGCTGCGCTGCGAAAGTGCAGCATGATCAAGAAGAAGGATTTCCCGCTTATCGAACTCGCCAGCATCCGGACCGATGGTGGCACGCAATCGCGAGCCGTCATCGATAAGTCGGTGGCGTTCGAATATTCCGAAGACATTGCGGACGGTGTTTCCTTCCCGCCAGTCGTCATCTTCAACGATGGCGAGGCCAATTGGCTGGCCGACGGCTTCCACAGGTACGAGGCCCACGTGATGGCCGGCAAGAAGAAGATCGCCGCCGAAATCAAACAGGGGACGCGCCGCGATGCGATCCTGTTTTCTGTCGGGGCCAACGCAACCCACGGTCTGAAACGCACCCGAGCTGACAAACGCAGGGCGGTCGAAACCCTGTTGAATGATCCAGACTGGTCGTCTTGGTCAGATTGGGAAATCGCCAGAAAGTGCTACGTCTCCAACCATCTCGTAAAAGACGTGCGAGAGGATCTAGGTAGGAATTCTCCCAGTGAGCGCACCTACAGAGACCGACACGGCAACGTGTCCTCAATGGATACTTCCCGCATCGGCAAAGCCAATGCCGGCGATACCAAAAGTGGGGCAGCCGGATCCGAAAAGCAGGCGCAACAGGCGGAGAACGATCGCCAGCGCGACGAAACCCGCGCGGGTCTCCCCGACGCCGTCAAGCAACATGCTGCTGCCCGAGATGAAGCGGTTGCCCAGGTAAGGGCCAGCGGTTCAAGCGCGGCTGCCGATGCTGGCGAGCGGGTGGGTGAACTAGAAGAGCATGTTCGCATCGTCGAGGCCGAAAACGCCGACCTGAAGGCGGAAAACGCCAAGTTCGGCGACATGTGGGTCCAATACCAGAAAGGTGGGTTCGACGCGGTCATTGCCGGCAAGGACGAAGAGATTCGCTCCCTCAATGCCCGGCTGATCCAGGAAAGCGAAGACAAAGCTGGCTGGATGAAGCGCGCCAAGTCCTGGCAGAAGCGCGCTACCGATCTCGGCTGGTCCAGCGACGTCGTCATCCCGATCGATCAGCAGTCTGACGAGGTGATCCGGCTTGACTGACGTGGCCGATCTCGTCGACCGGGTAAGGTCGTTCGGCGCGAACATCGTGCTGGACGGCAATTCCCTGCGCATCGTCAATCGGCAGAAGCTGCCTCCGGCGGCCGGCGCCTACGTCGCGAAGCACAGGAAGGCTATCGCCGAATATCTGCGGTCTGATGAGAACGTCGAGTTCGAAGAGCGCGCGGCGATCATTGAGGTCGACGGCGGCGCGCCTCGCGAATGGGCGGAACAGTTCGCACGCTACCTGACGAAGACAAAACCGGCGACCGCCGACGCAATGGAATGGTCATGGTTCCTGACGACCTGCGGCAGGATGATCGACGAAGCACCGAGGGGCGCATGAACGCGCTTCTTCCGATGCACCAGCAGATCGAGCTCCGTCCGCATCAAGTCCGGACAGAAGAGCTGTTGCGTCAGCGTATCCGCGAAGGCGCCCGGCGCATCATCCTGGTGGCGCCGACGGCGTTCGGAAAGACGGAGACCGCAATCGACCTGGTGACCAAGAACCAGGCCAAGAAATCTAGAGCCTGGTTCATCGTCGACCGCGTTACCCTGATCGACCAGACCAGCGAGCGCTTCGCGAAGTATGGCATTGATCATGGCATCATCCAGGCCAACCACTGGCTGACCGACGCGGCAAAGCCGGTGCAAGTTGCCTCGGCCCAGACTGTCGGCCGCCGCAAATATTCCGACGACGATCTGCCGAAGCTCATCATCGTTGATGAAGCGCACTGCGAATACCAGACCACACTGCAGCTGATCGAGCGCGCGAAAGACGCGATCGTCGTCGGCCTCACCGCAACACCTTTCACCGACGGCATGGCCGAGCATTGGGACGCGCTGGTCAACGGCGCGACGACGAACCAGCTTCTGGCCGACGGATGGCTGACGCCGCTCAAGATCAAGGCCTGCGTCACGCCGGACATGAAGGGCGCGAAGAAGGCGTTCACAGGAGAATACGACGACACCGACGCTGGCCAGCGCGGCATCACGATCATCGGCGACGTCATCCACACCTGGGTTCAACAGACGCAGAAGCATTTCGGCCGGCCGGTGAAGACCATCGTTTTCTCGCCGTCGGTTGCGCACGGCGAAGAGCTTTGCCGCCAATTCGCCGCGGCTGGCTTCAACTTCCAGCAGATCAGCTATCTCGACGCGTCCGACAACGAGAGGCGCGAAAAGATCGAAGAGTTCCGCAAGCCGGACAGCGCCATTCACGGCCTGGTGTCGTGCGCGGTACTGACGAAGGGCTTCGACGTGCCGGACGTAAAATGCGGCATCTCCTGTCGACCCTACCGGAAGTCCTTCAGCTCGCACGTTCAGGAGCTGGGGCGCGTGATGCGCATCGCAGACGGCAAGGAGTTCGGCCTGTGGCTGGATCACTCCGGCAACTGCGTCACCTTCGCTGAAGATACCGCCTGGCTGTTCGAGCATGGGGTGGACAGTCTGTCGAGCGCTCAGAAAAAGGACAGCGAAGCGCGCGAACCGGTCGAGCGTGTGAAGCAGAAATATTTCTGCGGCGAGTGCTGTCTACAGATGGAACCGCACCACGACACCTGCCTGTCGTGTGGTTGGCGCCGGCCGAAGTACGGCGAGATCCAGGTGGTTGAAGGCGAGCTGATCGACGTCGACTTCTCGATCAGGAACGCCTTTGAACCGCGCAAGGGCCTGCGAGCCAAATGCCTCGATGATCCACGCGCGATATGGAACACCGCCCTGGCCTACTGCCTCTCAAACGGCAGGAAGGGCGACGAGGCCTCGCGCAAATGGGCCTATGGCATCTGGCGCGGCATCTATCCCGGTAGCAAGCTTCCCTACGGGCTCTACGAGACGGCCTGCGAACCGACAAAGGTGCAGGTCGATGAGTGGCAACTGGTCGAGCGTGAGGTGAAGCGCTTCCGCAAAGGTTCGCAGCGGAGGGCTGCATGACGACCATCGACCAAGCCATCAGCAACGCCTGCGATCAGGCCGGCATCCTCCCGCCCAAGGCGTTGACGCGCTTCGGTCAGTGGCTGAAGACCGACACGCTGGCGGGCAAGTCCGGCAAGGGTGACGGGCGCGTGATCGTCAACGAATTGAACGTCACCGCTTGGAACTGGCAGACCGGCGAAAAAGTGACCGTCTGGCTTAAGGATGATGTTTCCCCCGTCGAGCGCCGCAAGATCGCGCGCGACATCGAGGCGGCCAACAAGAACAAGCTTCAGCGTGCCAAAGAGGCGGCCAGCAAGGCACAGGCGATGATGGCGAAGGCCTCGCCATCGCAACATCCCTACCTGAGCAACAAGGGCTTCCCGCACGAGCGTGCGCTGGTCATCGCGGCCGACACAGTCAAGGCGATCGGCGGCGAATACAGCTCCTACCTCCTGCCGGACAACGGCGGCGAGCGGGCGATCCTGATCCCGGCTCGCATCGGCTCCAACGTGTCGAGCCTGCAACTGATCTGGGAAGACGGAACGAAGAAGTTCCTGGCCGGGGGCGAGATGGAACGCGCCTGCCATCGTGTTTCGGCCGGTGCCTTCACGTGGCTCTGCGAGGGCTACGCAACAGCACTTTCGCTGCGGGCGGTGGTCAAGGCGCTGCACCGGAACGACTGCATCCTGTGCTGCTTCTCGGCCTACAATGTCTTGGCGGTCGCGCGGTCGACCAAGGGGCGCCGCGCCATCCTCACCGACAATGACAAGCCGCTGACGCAATACGGCGGGCTCGGCACCGGCGAGTATTTCGCTCGCCAGGCCAACATCCCCTTCCTTATGCCGCCGAAGCTCGGTGACGATCTGAACGACGTGCATCTTCGGGAAGGCATCTTCCCGATGCAGCGCATGGTGTCCAACTTCCTGCGGGAGGCGACCATGTAAGAAGTCGATCGGCCGCAAGGTGCCAAGGCCATGCTGGCAGCGGCGTCATCGCCTGAGCCTGCATCCGGGAGCGGTCTGGTAAAGCCGTTCGTCGCGCCGGACAACAGCGACAACATATTCTGCACCGAGCCCCGGCCGCGCCGGGCGGAGACAATCCGGGATACGAGACCGGCTCCGATCGCAGAGGCACCACTACCCACACAGGACGCACCCGGAAACGAGGTGCAGCCTCTCCCTGATCGTCTGGATGGTCTTTGAGAGGTGCCGCTGCCAGTCGAGGCAGGTGTAGGGCCGAGAGGGTAACCCCGGTCCGCGTCTCTCCCCCGAGACAATCACCTATCCAGATGTGCGCGTACCCCGTCCCGATCGGCACGGTAGCGCGTCACGCTTCGCTCCTGACGGGCGAAGTGTGTCTGGAGAAGAGGATCCCGGGATTAGGGCAGTCCCGAAGACAGAGGTAGAGATGACACAACAGCAGCCGCTTAGGTTCTATCAGTTCTCGTCCTTCAACAAGCGCGGAGGCAAGACACACCCGCGAGTTGCCAGGACGAGGAATCGCATTCTCGATTTGTGGGAAGGCATGGCCAGCTATTCGACCATTGCCGAGGAGTTGGATATATCCATCAGCACCGTGGTCGAGTGCATCGCCCGGGCAAAACGCCTCAAGGACCCGCGCGCCGACCGACCCTTTCGGCACCGGAAGATCCAGATGGCCGAAAAGCGCCGTCGAGAGATCAGGCGGTTGCTCGACGACGGCTATCGGCCGCGCGAAATCGCCAAGCGTCTAGGAGTTTCAAAGCGCCTTGTCCTAATCAGGATGCGAGAAAGCGACGCGTCTACAGTAGAGAAAACTAGATGAAGGGACGGAAGACAGGCGGCAGGGTCGCCGGCACGCCCAACAAGGTCACGGCCTCCATCAAGGAAGCCGTGACAGAGGCTTTTGAGAAGGCCGGCGGCGTCGACTATCTCGTCAAGCTTGCAACCGAAGACCCCCGCACATTCTGCGGGCTTGTCGGCAAGGTGAGACATCTCCAGGCGGACGCCAAGCTTGATGGGCCGCTCACGGTTCAAGTCCTGAAGC
>NZ_RZOF01000084.1:0-19292 GCF_003998955.1 Mesorhizobium sp. M4B.F.Ca.ET.017.02.2.1
CTGGAAGCCGAGGCGCTGCAAGGTCTGCAGCGTATCGGGATCGTCGACGTCGCCGGTGAAGACCAGGTTGCCGACGCCGGCCGAAAGTTCCGGCGCGGTCTCGAACAGGGCCGCATAGTGACGCTCGACCTGCTGCAGCGAGGCGCGGAAGGCCTCGGCGAAGCTCGCCTGGTCGACAAAGCCGAGCATGCGGGCGATGCGCTCCAGCCCCTCGTCGCTCTCGGGCAGGATATGGGTCTGCTCGTCCGCGACCATCTGGATGGCATGCTCAACGCGGCGCAGGAACCAGTATTGCCGGGCGAGCGCGTCGCGCGCGTCGGCGGTGATCCAGCCGCAGGCGGCAAGCTGGCCGAGCATCGGCACCGTCTCGCGGCCGCGCAGTTCCGGGAAGCGGCCGCCGGCAATCAACTGCTGCGTCTGGACAAAGAACTCGATCTCGCGGATGCCGCCGCGGCCGAGCTTGACGTTGTGGCCCTTGACCGCGATCTCGCCATGGCCCTTATGCGCATGGATCTGGCGCTTGATTGAGTGGACGTCGGCGATCGCCGCGTAGTCCATGTATTTGCGCCAGACATAAGGCTGCAGCTCTTTCAGGAACGCAGCGCCCGCGGCGAGATCGCCGGCCACCGGACGCGCCTTGATCATGGCGGCGCGCTCCCAGTTCTGGCCGCGCCCCTCATAGTAGTGAAGCGCCGCCTCGACCGGTATCGCCAGCGGCGTCGAGCCGGGATCGGGCCGCAGCCTCAAATCGGTGCGGAAGACATAGCCATGCTCGGTGCGGTCCTGGAGGATCCGCACGAGGCGGCGTGTGAGGCGCGCAAACAATTCCGTCGCATCGAGCGGATCGACGATCGCCGGCGCGTCGGGATCGAAGAAGACGACGAGGTCGATGTCGGACGAAAAATTCAGCTCATGCGCGCCGAGCTTGCCCATTCCGAGCAGGATCCAGCCCGACTGGCGCGCCGGGTTTTCGGGGTTGGGCAATCTGAGCTTGCCCTGCCCGTGCGCGTCGCGCAGCAAAAAATCGACGGCGGCGCGGGTGCAGGCGTCGGCGAGGTCGCTGAGGCGCCGCACGGTCAGCGCCGGCTCGGCCTCGCCGGCGAGATCGGCCAAGGCGATCAGGAAATGCGACTCCGTCTTCCATTGCCTGAGCTCCATCATCAGGCTCTGTTCGGAGACCGTCTCGGCCCGCGCCGCCTTGCCTATGGCCTCGCCGATCGCTGCAAGCCGAGCCTTCACATCGGCGTCGAACAAGACATCGAGGATTTGCGGGCGGCGCCGCGCCACATCGCGCAGGAATGGCGACAGGTCGAAGACGGCGGCGAGGAGGTCCTGGTCCACGCCCTCGGCCGCCAGGAATGTTTCAAGGCGGGCAAGGCCTTCTTCCGCGGCCGCCGAAGCGATTTCCGACAATTCGCGTCTTGCGCGATCTGCGTCCAGCGGCAAAAGCGTTGCCGCCGGTTGCAGGCGCCATTCGGTATCAATGCGTTTCGCAGCCATCCTCACCGCCATCATTGGTTCTCCCCTGCGGGAAAACTCATGATAACGGACAATCCGGGATTGGCGGGCAGAAGATCAAGCCTGCCCTTGTGGAAAGTCATGATCGCCTTGGCGAGGCTCAGGCCCAGGCCCGACCCTGGCTGCGAGCGGCTCTTCTCCAGCCGCACGAAGCGCTCGGTCACCCTGGCGCGATCGGCATCGTCGGGAATGCCCTGGCCATTGTCCGTGACCGACAGCCTGACTTCCCTGTCGATGCGCTGCAGCGCCACGCGGACGGACGGCTTCGTCGTCGCGTCGGTCGAATATTTGATGGCATTGTCGACGATGTTCGAAAGCGCCTGGCCGATCAGTTCGCGATTGCCGTTGACGGCGAAATCCTCCTCGACGGAGGTCTCGATCGTCACGCCAGCCTCTTCGGCCACCGGCTCGTAGAGCTCGACGACGTCGCGGACGGCTGCCGCAAGGTCGACCGGGCTGGTGGTCTCCGAGGAATAGCCGGCCTCCAGCCTGGAGATCATCAGGATGGCGTTGAAGGTCTTTATCAGCTGGTCGGATTCGGCAATCGTGCTTTCGAGCGCCTGCCGGTAGTCGGGGGTCTTTTGCCGGCCGGCAAGCGTTGCCTCGGCGCGGTTGCGCAGCCTGGTCAGCGGCGTCTTCAGATCATGCGCGATGTTGTCGGAAACCTGCTTCAGCCCCTCGTTCAGCTTGGCGATCCTGGCCAGCATGGCGTTGAGGTTCTCGGACAGGCGATCGAACTCGTCGCCGGCGCCGGTGACCGGGAGACGACCGGTAAGGTCGCCGCCCATGATCCGGCGGCTGGCCTCGGACACACTGTCGATGCGCTTCAGCGCGGCGCGCCCGACGAAGAACCAGATCAAGAGCCCGCCAAGCCCCATCATGCCCAGCGCCAGCATCAGGGCGCGGCGGATGACGGCGCGGAAGCGCTCGGGCTCGCCGAGGTCGCGGCCGACCAGCATGATCATCTGGTTGGGAAGTCTCAGCACCAGCGCGATCGCGTTGTGGCCCTTCTCGCCCTCGGCCTGCGTCTCGTTCTCGCCAGCCGGGGGCGTGGTCTGGTCGGGAGCCTGATTGCGCTGCCGTTCGAGCTCGCCCTCGCCGAAGCGCTGGTATGAGAACGGCTCGGTCGTCCAGCCCTCGGTCTCGATCACCCCGGGCGCCAGGCTCTGCACGTTGCCGGTCAGGATCTGGCCGTTGGTGTCGGCGATGAGATAGAGATTGGCGCCGGGCTGGCGCGACCGGGCTTCGACAACGCGCACCAGTACCGGCAGGCCGCCGCGCTGATAGGCGCGGGCAAGCCCGAGCACCTCGTCGTTGATGGTCTCCTGCGTCTGCGCGGTCAGCATGCGCGCCGACAGCGAGGTCATGTAGAAGACCAGCAGCACGGCGCACAGGGCGAAGAGCAGGAAATAGAGCGCCGAGAGCCGCGCTGCCGTCGTCCTCATGATGGCGGGCACGGACAATGCCATAGCAGGCGCTACCCGCCCTTCAGCATATAGCCGGCGCCGCGAACCGTGTGCAGGATCGGCTTGTCGAAACCCTTCTCGATCTTGCCGCGCAGGCGCGAGACGTGGACATCGATGACGTTGGTCTGCGGATCGAAATGATAGTCCCAGACATTCTCGAGCAGCATGGTCCGCGTCACCACCTGGCCGGCATGGCGCATCAGATATTCGAGCAGGCGGAACTCGCGCGGCTGCAGCGTGATCTCGCGCGCGGCGCGGCGGACCGAATGGGAGAGCCGGTCGAGCTCGAGATCGCCGACACGGTAGACGGTTTCGGCTTCCCTGGCGCTGGCGCGGCGGTTCAGCACCTCGACGCGGGCGAGCAGTTCGGAAAACGCGTAGGGCTTGGTCAGATAGTCGTCGCCGCCGGCGCGCAGGCCGGTGACGCGATCGTCGACCTCGCCCAGCGCCGACAGGATCAGCACCGGCGTCGTGTTGCCCCTGGAGCGCAGGCCGGCGATCACCGACAGGCCGTCGCGGCGCGGCATCATGCGATCGACAACCATGACGTCATAGTCGCCGGCATCGGCGAGCGCGAAGCCGGTTTCGCCGTCGCCGGCGACATGGGCAGTGTGGCCAGCCTCGGCAAAGGCCTTCTGCAGATAGTCGGCGGCCTCGCGATCGTCTTCTATGACGAGAATCTTCATAGAGCCGTTATACGCGATTTCGCTCTGAGATTGAGTGGCCGGCATGAGCATCAGGGCCTTGATGGTTGGGAGCGGCAGCGGGCGATGGGAAGCCCGCTGCCGCCGGGGTCGGAACACGGTGACTGACTAACGTATTCGGGCCCCGTGCTTTCCCCTGCGGCGGCTCGGGGGTGTTGAAACCGCCGCTTCGGGAAAAGTTGCGCGATCGTCAGCCCTTGGCGACGGGCAGCGCGACGAACCGGTTCGCGTCGTCGCGGGTGATCTGCACCAGCACCGCCTTGCGGCCTGACTTCACCGCGTCGGCCATCGCCTTGTCGACATCTGCCGTGCCGCTCACCTCGGTCGAGTTGACCGAGGTGATGACATCGCCGGGCTGGATGCCGCGATCGGCTGCGTCGCTGTCGGGATCGACATCGGTGACCACCAGCCCCTTGCCGTTATCCGACTTGGTGACGGTGAGGCCGAGATCGGCCAGCGTGTCGGCCTTTGGCGTCGCCGGCTGCTTGCTGTCATCGTTCGACGCCTGCTTGTCGCCCGCCGGCAGCTTGCCGAGGTCGACCTTGACGTTCTCGCTCTTGCCGTCGCGCCACACGGTGACGTCCACCGACTTGCCCGGCGCGTAGGCGCCGATCAGACGGGCGAGCTCTTTCGGCGAAGCGACGTCCTTGCCGTCGACCTGGGTGATGACATCGCCGGCGGCAATACCTGCCCTCTTGCCAGGGCCGTCGTCCTGGGCGCTCGACACCAGCGCGCCCTTTTCGGACTTCAGCCCGAGTGACTCGGCGATGTCGGAGGTGACCGGCTGGATCTCGACGCCCAGCCAGCCGCGCTGGACGGAGCCGCTCTTCATCAGGTCCTGCACCACTTCCTTGGCGGTCGAGGCCGGGATGTCGAAGGCGATGCCGACGCTGCCGCCCGAGGGCGAGAAGATCGCGGTGTTGATGCCGACGACCTGGCCGTTGAGGTTGAAGGTCGGGCCGCCCGAATTGCCGCGATTTACCGAGGCGTCGATCTGCAGGAAGTCGTCATAGGGGCCGGCGCCGATATCGCGGCCGCGGGCCGAGACGATGCCGGCGGTCACGGTGCCGCCAAGGCCGAACGGATTGCCGACGGCCACCACCCAGTCACCGACGCGAACCTTGGAATCGTCGGCGAAGTCGACATAGGTGAACTTGCCGTCGCCTTCGACCTTGAGCACGGCGAGATCGGTGCGCGGATCGGTGCCGATCAGCTTGGCGTCGATCTCCTTGCCGTCGTTCATCACCACGGTGAAAGCGGAGCCCTCTTCGACGACATGGTTGTTGGTGACGAGGTAGCCGTCATCGGAGATGAAGAAGCCGGAGCCCTGAGCGACCGGGCGCGGCTGGCCGTCATTGTGGCCGCGGTGATTGAAACGGCGCATGCCGAACTGGCCGCCCTGATCGCCGAAGCCACGGAATTCCTTGAAGAAGCGGCGCAGCTGCGGATTGTCGGGCAGGTTGTTCATGCCGTCCTGATCGTCGGACTGGTCGGAACCGTCATCGGCGGCGGGCTCGATCTTGGCCTTGACTTTGACGCTGACGACGGCCGGGGAAACGCGCTCGACGACATCGGCGAAGCTTGGAACCTGCGGCGCCTCGACACGCACTGCGTCGGCCAGAACGGGGGCGGTTCCGGTGGCGAGCGCGCCGACGCCGAGCGCGCCGATGACAGCCAGCGACGCAACGGTCGCGGTCAGGCGCTTGCGGGTGCCGAAATATGAATTGGGGGCAATATTCATGGGTCTCGTATCCTCTTTCACAAGGGATGCGCTCAGGCTGGCATCCTCCGGCAAGAGGAATAGAGAGCCGCACATTACGGCGCCATTTCCGGTACATGAAAGTTTTGTAATGTTGGCGCTCAGTCGCGCAGCATCTTGTCCAGCGCCGCCCGCTCCTCGGCGGTGAGCGTGTTCGCGGGGGCCGCGCGGCGCGAGCGGGCGCTGAGCAGGATGAACAGCCCGCCGGCAAGGAGAAGAACGACCGGCGTGCCCCACAGCAGCGCGTTGCGCAGGCTGAAGCGCGGCTTCAACAGCACGAACTCGCCATAGCGGGAGACGATGTAGTCCATCACCTGCTGGTCGCTGTCGCCGGCAACGAGGCGCTGGCGCACCAGGATGCGCAGGTCGCGGGCGAGGTCGGCGTCGGATTCGTCGATCGACTGGTTCTGGCAGACCATGCAGCGCAGGCCTTCCGAGAGCGCTCGCGCCCTCGCCTCCAGTGCCGGATCGGCGAGCACCTCGTCTGGCTTCACCGCGAAGGCGCTGCCGGCGAAGAGCAGGCCCAGCAGCAACGCCAGCGAGGCGAGCGAAACCCTGACCTTCATGGCGCGCTCGCGGCAGGCGCGGCGCCGGCCGGCTTGCGGCGGCGCGACGGCGCGCCGACGCGCAGGCGGCGGTCCATCAGCGACATCAAAGCGCCCGCCATCATCACCAGGGCGCCGCCCCAGATCAGCGTCACCAGCGGCTTCCACCACAGCCGAACGACGACGGAGCCGTCATTGCCCTCGTCGCCGAGCGACAGATAGAGCTGGCTGAACCCGATCGTCCTGATGCCGGACTCGGTGGTCGTCATCTGCCGCACCGGATAGAAGCGCTTGGCCGAACTGATCTCGCCGCTGGCGTTGCCGTCGGCGCCGATGACGAGGAAGCGGCCACGGTCCTCGCTGTAGTTCGGTCCTTGCGCCGGGTAGAGGCCCTCGAAGCGCAGCGTGTTACCGGAGAGCTCCACCGTTTCGCCGGCGTGCATGGTCAGGATCTTCTCGGTGCCGAATGAGACAGTGCCGACTATGCCGAGCAGGGTCAGGCCAAGGCCGAGATGCGCGAGCGCGGTGCCGAACACCGAGCGCGGCAGGCCGGTAAAGCGGCTGAGCACGACCGCCGGCGCAACATTGCCGAGCCCGGACTTGACGGCGAGATCGGTGAGCGCGCCGCAGAGCAGCCAGACGGCGAGACCGACGCCAAGGGCGGCGAACACCGAGGCGCCGTCGATGAACAGCGCCGTCACCAGCACGGCGGCAAGTGCTGCCGCGAAGGCCGCCATCAGCCGCTGGGCGGCGGCAAGGACGTCGCCGCGCTTCCAGGCAAGCAGCGGTCCGAACGGCACGATCGCCAAGAGCGGCAGCATCAGCGGACCGAAGGTGAGGTCGAAGAAGGGCGCGCCGACCGAGATCTTGCCGCCGGTGATGGCTTCGAGCGCCAGCGGATAGAGCGTGCCGACCAGCACCGTGGCCGTGGCGGTGGTGAGGAAGAGATTGTTGAGGACCAGCGCGCCCTCGCGCGAGATCGGATGGAACAGGCCGCCGGCGGTCAGCCTCGAGGCGCGCAGCGCGAACAGCGCCAGCGAACCGCCGATGAACAGCGTCAGGATGCAGAGGATGAAAACGCCGCGCGCCGGGTCAGTGGCAAAGGCATGCACCGACGTCAGCACGCCGGAGCGCACCAGGAAGGTGCCGAGCAGCGACAGCGAGAAGGTGAGGATCGCGAGCAGCAGCGTCCATATCTTCAGCGCCGAGCGTTTCTCCATCACGATCGCCGAATGGAGCAACGCCGTGCCCGCGAGCCACGGCATGAAGGAGGCGTTCTCGACCGGGTCCCAGAACCAGAAACCGCCCCAGCCGAGCTCGTAATAGGCCCAGTAGGAGCCCATGGCGATGCCGCCGGTGAGGAACATCCAGGCGACCAGCGTCCATGGCCGCACCCAGCGCGCCCAGGAGGCGTCGATGCGGCCCTCGATGAGCGCGGCGACCGAAAAGGAGAAACAGATCGAGAAGCCGACATAGCCGAGATAGAGCAGCGGCGGATGGATGGCGAGGCCGAGGTCCTGCAGGATAGGGTTCAAATCGCGGCCCTCGATCGGCGCCGGGTTGAGCCGGATAAAGGGATTGGACGTCGCCAGGATGAACAGGAAGAAGGCGGCGCCGATCGCCCCTTGCACGGCGAGCACATTGGCCCTGAGCGTCGCCGGCAGGTTTGAGCCGAAGACGGCGACAAGCGCGCCGAAAAAGGTCAGGATCAGCACCCAGAGCAGCATCGAGCCCTCGTGGTTGCCCCAGGTACCGGTGATCCTGTAGATCAGCGGCTGCAGCGAGTGCGAGTTCTCCCAGACGCTCGCCACCGAGAAATCGGAACCCGCATAGGCGCTGGCCAGCGCGGCGAAGGACAGCGCGGAGAGCGCGAAGCCGGTGACCGCCACCGGACCGCCAACCGCCATCATTTTCAGGTTGCCGACGCGCGCGCCATAAAGCGGCACCAGCATCTGCACCAATGACAGCGCAAAGGCCAGGACGAGCGCGAAATGTCCGGTTTCGACCATTATTCGCTCTTGCTTTCCTGCCAGACACCCTTGGCCTTCAGCCCGTCGGCGACTTCCTTCGGCATGTAGCGCTCGTCATGCTTGGCAAGCACGCTGTCAGCGACGAAAATGCCGTCCGCGCCAAAGCTGCCTTCTGTGATGACGCCCTGCTCCTCGCGAAACAGGTCGGGCAGGATTCCAGTATAGGTGACCTTGACCGATTTCTGCTTGTCGGTCACCGAAAAGGCGACCGTCGCGCCCTGCCCGCGCACGATCGTGCCCTTTTCGACAAGACCGCCGAGGCGGATGCGCTGGCCGGGCTCGACAGTCGCCGTGGCCAGATCGCCGGGCATGTAGAAATAGGACGCCTTCTGGCCAAGCGCGTAGAAGGTGAGACCGGTCGCGGCGGCGAGGAATGCCAGCCCGGCCACGATCACCGACAGTCGCTTCTGCTTGCGCGTCATCATCTACTCCGTCGCCGCCAGGCCGAGCGTGGCGGCAAAGGCGGTGAATTTCTTCGCTTCCTCGCTGTCGGCGCCAAAGGCGGCAATGGCGCGGCCGAGCGCATCGCGCGCCTGGTCGGCCTTGCCCAGCACCGCATAGGAACGAATGAGCCGCATCCATCCTTCCACATCGCGCGGGTTTTGCTTTAGCTTTTCGTCGAGGCTGGCGACCATGGTCTCGATCATCGCTTGCCTGTCCTGCGGCGACATCTGCTGCGCTGCGTCCACGGCTTGCGCATCCGGGCCGTTGGCGGGTGCACCCGCCGCAGCGGACTTGCTTGCCGTGTCGGCCAGCGCCTGCTCGACCGCGCCGCGCCACGGAGAGTCCGGCGGCAGCGCGGCCAGCATTTTTTGCCAGGCCGCCGTCGCCTCGCCGGTGCGGCCTTCCTGCGCCAGGCCCATCGCCAGATAGAAGCTCGCCTTCGCATTGGCGGGGTCCTGCTTCAGCGCCGCCTCGAAGGCAGCCTGAGCCTCGGCCGAGACGATGCCGCCGGCGGCGTTGGCGATCGCCTCGCCGAGACCGGCCTGGCGGGCCGCGCTGTCGCCGTCGAGGCGGATGGCGTTGCGGTAGGCGCTGACCGCGTCGGAATAGCGCTGCAGCCGCAGATAGACAGGCGCCAGCACGTCCCAGCCCCTGCCATCGGACGGGTTGGCGGCAAGATGCGCCTCGGCACGCGCCACCAGCTCGTCGACCGAGGAGTCGGCGGGGTTCTTGGCGAGCCTCTCCGTCAGAGGCTGCGACGGCAGGTCGGGCGAGCCGAGCTTGATATAGAGGCCCCAGCTGACCAGCGGCACCGCCAGCACGGCCGCCGTCGCGACCAGCCTGGTCGCCATGGATGACCGCCGGGCGGCCGGGCCGGACTGACCAGCAGCGCCCAGGCGCAGGATGCGACGACCGATTTCGGCGCGCGCTTCCTCAGCCTCCGCCGGCTGGATCAGGTCACGCGCCACGTCGCGGTCGAGTTCCGACAACTGGTCGCGATAGACTTCGAGGTCATGCTCGCCGGCGCTGGACGCGCCCTTGGTGCCGCCGGCCAGCGGCAGCAGCACCGCCAGGCTGGCGCCCAGCGTGAGGATCGCGGCTATGACCCAGAACAGCATGGTTCTTCCAATAACGGCAGAGCCCTGCCCTGCCAACACAGGCACGCTGCGACGCTTTGACGGCCAAGCGTCCGCCCGTCATTGATCGACGTCAACCCGACAGGCCTCTGGCCGGTTTCTTCTTGATGCATGTCGTTGTCCCAAAACCGCTTCACACTTTTGGGCGACATGCATTGGTCAGGTCAGCGGCGTCCAGCTGCCGTCGCCGTTGCGGCAGGCGGTACCGCGCGCGGTGGCGCTGGCGGTGCCGGTGAAGACGGTATGGGTGTACTGCCGGCAGTCCTGCGAACCCACCCTATACGGCTGAGCTGCGACGACTTCGCCGGAATGGCCGGTGCTGTCGCCCTTCCAGGTCACCTTCTGGCCGCTCGCCGTGTATTCGAGCGCCTTGTATTCGGCTTCCAGCGCCTTGCGCTTGTCGGTGTCGTCGAGGCCGGAGCCGATCGATCCGCCGACAAGGCCGCCGTGCATGGCCGAAATGATCGTGGTGGCCACCTTGCCGCCGGCCGGCGGCGTAGCGGCCGGCGTGACGCCGGCGTCCGGGCCGCCCCGGCTCAGCGTCGTGCAGCCGGAAACGGCCAGCAGTGCGGAAACGAGCGCGACGCGAATCTTCATGCCAACAACCGGTTTTCTCGAGCAGGATGTGCTGGGGGCGGCGCCATCGGGAAAGTTGGCGTGGCCATAGTGTTGATGTTTGTCGGAAATTTGGCCGCGGCCGCCGACATCGGGAGCAATCGACGTGGCGCATACCATGCTCCGCCCATCGATGTCGACCGGCCCGGGCAAGGCATCACTGAAGGCTCCGCAACCGCACTACCGCCTTCAAGCCGCCCATGGCGGAGCGTTCCAGCGCCAGCACGCCGCCATATTCGTTGACGAGGTCGGCGACAATGGCGAGGCCGAGCCCGGTGCCGGGCTTGGTTTCGTCGAGGCGCCGGCCCCGCTTCAGCGCCTCGCGCGCCTTGTCCTCGGGAATGCCCGGGCCGTCATCCTCGATCGATATCTCGAACAGGCTGACGCCGGGAACCGGCGCCACCGAGACGGCGACCGCACCCTTCGCCCATTTCAGGGCGTTGTCGAGGAGGTTGCCCAGCAGTTCCTCCAGATCCTCGCGCTCACCGCCGAAGATGATCTCGGCCGCCGGCAGCGACAGTGTAAGCTTGATCTCCGGCTTGAGCTTCTGCAGCACCCGCACCATGCGCTGCACCAGCGGCGTGACCGGCGTGCGGTAGACTACGCTGTCGCGCTGGGCGGCGACGCGCGCCCGCTGCAGATAGTGGTCGACCTGCTTCTGCATCGAGGCGGCCTGTTCGGCGATGAGCTGGCCCTTGGCGCCGCCGAGCGCCCGGCCCTCGTTGAGCAGCACCGCGAGCGGCGTCTTCAGCGAATGGGCGAGGTTGCCGACCTGCGTGCGCGAACGCTCGACGATGCGCTTGTTGTTCTCGATCAGCGCGTTGGTTTCGTTGGCAAGCGGCTCGATCTCGGCCGGGAAGCGGCCGTCGAGCCGCTGCGCAGTGCCCTCGCGCACCATGGCCAGCGCGTTGCGGACACGGCGCAGCGGCTGCAGGCCGATCAGGATGGCAATGGCGTTGATGGCTATCATGCCGACGCCGAACAGCGACAGATAGGTGAGCAGGCGGCGCTGGAAGGTAGCGATCTCCTGTTCCAGCTCGGTCTGATTGCCCATGACGCGGAAGCGCGCGGCGCGGTTCTTGGCGTCGAGGACGAATTCGCTCTCGAACACTTCAAGCTCCTCGCCCTTGATGCCTTCGGCCGAGTAGCTGCGCTGGAAGTTCGCGTTAAAGGGAACCTCGGCGACGGAAGGCGACAGGACCGACGTCGTCATCGAGGAGGAGTGGATCTCGCCGTGGACGCCCTCGGAGGCCGGCTCCACGGACCAGTACCAGCCGGAATTCGGTTCGGAAAAGCGCAGGTCGCCAAGATCCGGCGCGCCGGTGAGCGCCCCGTTGTCGGAAATGCCGACCGACCCGATCAGGTTGAACAGATGCGCCGACAGCAAGCTGTCGAAGCCGCGCTCGCTCGCCTGACGGTAAAGCGTTGTGATCAGGGTGAAGATGACGACCAGCGTCAGGATCGCCCAGAGGGTCGAGAACGCAATGACGCGGAAGGCCAGCGAGCGCGGCCAGAGCCGCGCCGCGAAAGGCTTCCTTGCGATTGTAGCGAGCGGTTCCGCCTTACGCCTCCGGCTCACGCATGCGGTAGCCCATGCCGCGCACGGTTTCGATCATGTCGATGCCCATCTTCTTGCGCAGCCTGCCGACGAAGACTTCGATGGTGTTGGAATCGCGATCGAAATCCTGGTCATAGAGGTGTTCGACCAGTTCGGTGCGCGATACCACCTCGCCCATATGGTGCATGAGATAGGCAAGCAAACGGAATTCGTGCGAGGTCAGCTTCAGCGGCACGCCGTCGACATCAGCTTTGGATGCCTTGGTGTCGAGGCGCAGCGGCCCGCAGGTCAGTTCCGACGAGGCATGGCCGGCGGCGCGCCGGATCAGCGCCCTGACCCGCGCCAGCACCTCCTCGATGTGGAAAGGCTTGGTGACATAGTCGTCGGCGCCGGCATCGATGCCGGCCACCTTGTCGCTCCAGCGGTCACGCGCGGTGAGGATCAGCACCGGCATCTTGCGGCCGCCGCGGCGCCAGCGCTCGACCACGCTGATGCCGTCCATCTGCGGCAGGCCGATATCGAGGACGACGGCGTCGTAAGGCTCGGTGTCGCCGAGGAAATGCCCCTCCTCGCCGTCGAAGGCGCGGTCGACGACATAGCCGGCGTCGACCAGCGCGTCCGACACCTGCCGGTTGAGATCCTTGTCATCTTCGACGACGAGCACACGCATGCCGGAGTTCAAACCTCTTGACGTTCAGGGCGGATATACAGCGATTCCAATAGTTTGGGAAACTTCGATATCAATTCAGCGGAACGACGATCTCGGTGCGGCGCGGGCGCTGCCCATCCTTGCCGGGCACCAGCACGACGATGACGCAGACCGCCTGGCCGCCACGCGTCGCCTGCGAGGCCTTGGCCAGCGTGCCGCCATTCTGCGCCGCCACCTGCTGGCCGATCGCGTAGCAGTCCGATGCGGCGACCACGAACGGCTGCGTGTCGTCAGGCGCGATGGCCGGAGCCGACATTGCCTGCGACGCGAGCAGGCCCGTCGCTGCGAGCGCCAGTGTCGCGGTTCGGAGATGGGAGCGAAACGTATTCATGGCAGGCGTTGTAACGCATCGGTGCTGAACGTGAAATGAACGGTGAACGCCCGAAAAACCATGCCCGCAACACCCCCTGAAACGCAACTGCGATCGCGCCGTTCCCCTCAGGCCCGACCCCAGACTCATAACCGGAAAACGGCGGTGGCGGCTAATGGTTTCGTTGCAGACCTTTCGCCTTGCCCCGGGTAGAGTACGAAGACCCGATGAGGAGAGTAGCAGGCGATGGGACGCGAGGAACTTGCCGAACTTTACCGTGGCTACATCGCGTGTCTCAACGCCCAGGACTGGGCCAATCTCGGCCGGTTCGTCGGCGAGGCGGTGCAGTACAATGGCGAAACGGTTGGACTGTCGGGCTATCGGCGCATGCTCGAAGGCGATTTCCAGGCCATTCCCGATCTCCGTTTCAGCATCGAACTCCTGGTTTGCGAGCCGCCGCGCGTGGCTGCCCGCCTGCATTTCGACTGCACACCCAAAGGCAGGTTGTTCGGATTGCCCGTGAACGGCAAGCGGGTCAGCTTCGCCGAGAACGTGTTTTACGAATTTCGCGACGCGCACATATGCGAGGTCTGGTCGGTCATCGACAAGGCCGAGATCGCGGCTCAGCTTTAATGCGATCCGTCAGGCGTCTTCCCGCGTGACGGCGCGGAAGCGCTGCAGTCCATGATGGACCGCAAGGTCCTCGTCGTAGCGAGCCTCGGCGAACTCCAGCGACAGGCGTGTTTGCCCGCGCGGGCCGATGGACAGCGCCGCTCCCGCAAGGCGCGCCTCGATGCGGTTCATGATGAGGCGCGTTTCAGCCTCGCCATGGGCCTTCGACCAGACATGCAGCGTGACAAGCTGGTCGGCGTCGTTGTCGGCGCCGGTGTCCTGGTCGAACGCGCTGGTGTGGCCGTACGTGACATAAGGAAAGGCGGCGTTCTCGGTTGCCCGCTCGAGCAGGCCGGCGCCGCCCAGCAGCGCCGTCAGCTTCGCGTCACTCTTCAATCTCTGGAACAAGGCCTGCAGCAAATCGTCGGGCGCCGTCATCGTCGTCTCCGCTCGCCAGTCACGCCTTGGACAATCCCTTGCGCCGCCAACAGTCTTCACATGCAGCGTAGCCGCGTCGCAAGACCCGCGCCAGACCGCATGACACTTCCTGTCCGGATATGACTGGCCTGGCGTCAGGAATGCCTTGTCGCCTTGCGGCAGTTCCGCAAGGCTGGACTGATCTCCGTCAAGACACCGGCGCAGCGCCGCCCTCCTCGGTGCGTCGGGCGATGAACTCGTCGAGCACGCCGGCCGTGGCGGCGGCCGAAGCCGGGGGCTGGAAGTCGGCGAGCAGCCGCTTCCAGATGCCGGTAGCGCGCTCGGTGGCACTCTTCGAACCGGCCTGCGTCCAGCTACCGAAGTTCGACCAGTCGGCGACCAGCGGCTCGTAGAAGGCGGTGCGGTAGCGCGCCATGGTGTGACCGGCGGAGAAGAAATGGCCGCCCGGTTGCACCTCCGCGATGGCCTCGAAGCCGATGGAATCCTCGTCGCCGGGTGTCCTCGCGCAAAGCTCGGCGACCGTCTGCAGCGCCTCGATGTCGGTGATCAGCTTCTCGTAGGAGACGCTCAGCCCCCCTTCCAGCCAGCCGGCGGCGTGGATGCAGACGGTGGCGCCGGCCAGTACCGAGCCCCACAGCGCGAACTGCGTCTCATGCGCGGCCTGAGCGTCGGAAATGTTGGCGGCGCTGCCGCCGCCGGAGCGCCAGGGCAGTCCGGTGAAGCGGGCGAGCTGGCCGGCGCCGAGCGTCGCCTTGACGTGCTCCGGCGTGCCGAAGGCCGGCGCGCCCGACTTCATGTCGACATTGGAGGAGAAGGAGCCATAGACGACCGGCGCCCCGGGTCGCACGATCTGTGCCAGCGTCAGCCCTGCCAGCGCCTCGGCATGCTGCAGCGTCAGCGCGCCGGCAACGGTGATCGGCGCCATGGCGCCGGCCAGGCAGAAGGGCGTGATGATCGACACCTGGCCGGCCCTGGCGAAATCGATGATGCCTTGCGCCATCGGGATGTCGAGCTGGCGCGGCGAGTTGGTGTTGATGACGGTGTAGCAATGAGCGCCGGCGCGGAACTCGTCCTCGGAGAGGCCGCGCGCCAGGCGGACCATCTCGAAACTGTCGTCGACCTGCGGAGTGCCGCGCGCGAAGACGAACGGGAACTTGTCCGAGAGCGTCAGCTGCGCCCGGTTGACGGCATAGTGACGGAAGCGATTGTCGACATCCTGCGGCTCGATGCTGGGACAAAGCATGTGCAGCACGTCGAAATGCTGGATGAGCTTGGTCAGTTCCTCGTAGGCGGCCAACGTGCCCGGCCGCCGGCCGCGTTCGAGATCGGTGACGTTGGGCGCGCCGGCCCCGGCGAGGAAGGTCATCGAGCCCAGTTCGAGCATCAGATCGCGATCGCGCGCGCCGCCATGGGCTTTGATCGAGCGCGGCGCCGAGGCCAGTGCCGCCTCGACCAAGTCGCGGCCGATGCGCACCATCTGGCTGTCCTCGTCGACCAGCGCGCCGGCGCCGGCCAAGACATGCCGCGCTTCCGGCAGCAGCACCTTGATGCCGAGTTCCTCCAGCACGCGCAGCGCCGTGTCGTGGATGGCCGCGACCTGGTCCTCCGAGAAGATCGGCTGCGGCAGGAACGGGTTCTTGAGCGACCGGTAGTCCGGCCGGCGGCTTGACTCGCTGCCCGCCTCGCCGGTGCGTCCACGCCGGCGTTCGCGCCTCAGATCGCGGGCGACATCTTCAACCATGTCATATCCTCCTTGGAACAGGATGACTTTTCTTCGAAGCGTCATCCCGTTCCATCTTATCCTCTTGTTTGGGCATGATCTTTTCCGAAAACCGGTTCCCACTTTTCGGGATCATGCTCTATTGCCGCATCGCCTTGCCGTCGGGGTCGTGGGGTGAGGCGGGGATGACGCGCGCCGGCCGTTCGACGCCGACAATGTGCACCGAAAGCTCCGTCCCCTCCCCGGCGAAATCGTCGTCCACCAACGCCAGCGCGACGCTCTTGCGAACCGTGTAGCCAAAGCCGCCGGAGGTGACGAAGCCGACGCGCCGACCCTTGTGCCAGACCGGCTCGAAACCGCTGGCGTCGGCATCGACGGCATCGATCTCCAGCGTCACGATCCGCCGCGAGACGCCGGCGTCACGTTCCTTCAGCGCCGCGTCACGGCCGATGAAGTCGCGCTTGGAGACGGCGATGAAACGGTCGAGGCCGGTCTGCCCCGGCGTACGACTTCACGAGCCTCTCCCTCTCGTTGGAAGCCGTGACCATATACCCACTGTACATATGTGTCTAGACACTTATGTGCAGAGCTTGCGCGAGGCAACTGGCCGTGCCACTTGTGTGTCCATGATCATGATTGCTCCGCAGGACGAGCCGGCGCCCGGCAACATCAAGGTGACGCGCCAGGACTGGATCAAGCTCGCGCTCGAAATCCTGATTTCCGACGGTATCGAGAGCGTGCGCGTGCTGTCGCTCGGCCAGAAGTTGGGCGTGTCGCGATCGAGCTTCTATTGGTATTTCGAAAGCCGGCAGGATCTGCTCGACCAGTTGCTGAAGCATTGGCATGAGACCAACACCAAGGCGATCGTCGAGCGCGCCCGGCGCCCGGCCGCAACCATCATCATGGGCGTGCTCAACGTGTTCGAATGCTGGGCCGACGAGCGCATGTTCGACCCGAGGCTCGATTTCGCCATCCGCGAATGGGCACGCCGTTCCGACGACGTGCGGCGCATGATCGACCAGGCCGACGACGATCGCCTCACCGCCATCCGCGACATGTACCAGCGACACGGCTATGACGCGGAGAATGCCTTCATCCGGGCGCGCGTTCTCTACTACATGCAGATCGGCTACTATGTGCTCGACCTGAAGGAACCGGTCGAGGCGCGCGTCAGCCATCTCGCTGCCTATCTGCGCGCCTTCACCGGCCAGGAGCCGAGCGATGCGGACGTGGCGCATTTCATGCGCTTCATCGCGGCGCGGTGATATCGCTGAGTCCGCATTATCAACCTTAGCGATCAACAAAGCTTGTGTGTGGCTTCGCTGCCCTTGTGAGCGGTGGTAAAATGGTCGAATAGTCGCGCAGGGTGCCACTCTCCGAAACTACCGATGCTGTTTCGGGCAGTGCGCTGGGGCGGAATTCTGCAATGGCAAGTCCTTTGAGACCACGCAAGAGAAGAGGCCGCATCGCCTCGGCGCTGCTTGCCGTCGACGCCTGGCTCGATTCCTCGCTCTACGAGATCGGCTTCAAGGCGCGGGAATTCTGGGAAGCGGCGACCATCTTTTCCCGACGCTTCCGCGTCAAGGGCTGGCGGCGCGGCATCATCGAGGTGCTCAGCGAAGGCTTCACCATGGGCGCCGGCGGCGTCGTCGTACTGCTTGCGCTGGCCATGCCCGCCTTCCAGATCACCGACGGAGACTGGCGCGCCCAGGGCGACTTCGCCGTCACCTTCCTCGACCGCTACGGCAACGAGATCGGCCAGCGCGGCATCATCCAGCGCGATTCCGTGCCGGTCGACGAGATGCCCGACCATGTCATCAAGGCGGTGCTGGCGACCGAGGACCGGCGTTTCTTCGACCATTACGGCATCGACGTGCTCGGCCTGTCGCGCGCCATCTTCGAGAATGTGCGCGCCAACTCGGTCGTGCAGGGCGGCTCCAGCATCACCCAGCAATTGGCCAAGAACCTGTTCCTGACCAATGAGCGCACCCTGGAGCGCAAGATCAAGGAAGCTTTCCTGTCGCTGTGGCTGGAGGCCAACCTTTCCAAGAAGGAGATCCTGCAGCTCTATCTCGACCGCGCCTATATGGGCGGCGGCACGTTCGGCATCGAGGCGGCGGCGGATTTCTATTTCGGCAAGAGCGTCAAGGATCTGAACCTCGCCGAGGCGGCGATGCTGGCCGGCCTGTTCAAGGCGCCGACCAAATATGCCCCGCACATCAACCTGCCGGCCGCCCGCGCGCGGGCCAATGTGGTTCTGTCCAACCTCGTCGATTCCGGCTTCATGACCGAGGGCCAGGTGCTGCAGGCAAGACTGCACCCGGCCGACGTCGTCGACCGCGGCGAGCAGAAAAGCCCGGATTACTTCCTCGACTGGGCCTTCGACGAGGTCAAGAAGATCGCCAAGCCCGGCCAGCATTCGCTGGTCGCCCACACCACCTTCGACGCCAACATCCAGAAGGCGGCGGAGGAATCGGTGGAATTCCATCTCCGCCAGTTCGGCAAGGAATACAACGTCACCGAAGGCGCGGTGGTGGTGATCGAGACCAACGGCGCGGTGCGCGCCATCGTCGGCGGCCGCGACTATGGCGCCAGCCAGTTCAACCGCGCCACCAAGGCGCTGCGCCAGACCGGCTCCTCGTTCAAGCCCTATGTCTATGCGACCGCGATGGAGCACGGCTTCACGCCGGACTCGGTCGTCTCCGGCGGCGCGATCAGTTGGGGCGGCTGGTCGCCGCACAACTACAATGGCGGCTCGGCCGGCAATGTGACGCTGATCACGGCGATCGCCAAGTCGATCAACACCGTGCCGGTGCGGCTGGCCAAGGACCATCTCGGCATCGGGCCGATCAAGGCGATGGCCGAATCGATGGGCGTGGAGTCGCCGCTGGAAGGGCACAAGACCATGGTGCTCGGCACGTCGGGCATGACGGTGATGGACCAGGCGACGGGCTACAGCGTCTTCGCGCAGAACGGCCTCGTCGGCTCGAGGCACGGCATCACCCAGCTCGTCACCCGCACCGGCGATGTCGTCTATGACTGGGCCAAGGACGCGCCGCCGCCGCACCGGGTGCTGTCGGAGCAGGCGCTGAAATACATGAACACGATGCTGGCGGCGGTACCGGTGATCGGCACGGCACGGCGCGCCCAGCTCCCCAACATCGTCGTCGCCGGCAAGACCGGCACGACGCAATCCTATCGCGATGCCTGGTTCGTCGGTTTCACCGGCAACTACACGGCCGCCGTCTGGCTTGGCAATGACGACTTCACGCCGACCAACAAGATGACCGGCGGCACGCTGCCGGCGATGGTGTGGCAGCGGCTGATGGTCTATGCGCACCAGAACATCGACCTGAAGCCGATCCCCGGCCTCGACCACCCGTTCGTCGATCCGGAAGTCGCGGCCAAGGCCGAGGAGGCCGCCAAGAAGAACGCCGAGGCGGCCGAAGCGCAGGCCGCGGCCGAGCGGCCGCCGGTGTTGTCCAGCCAGACCACCCAGATGCTGCGCGAGATGACCAAGGCGTTCCAGAGAGCCCCAGTGCTCGACGCGCCCAAGGCGCCGGAAACGCTGTCGGCGCTCTGAGCGCAGGTGACGGATCGCCGTCATTGCCAAGCTGGAAAACCTCTCATCTGACCGAGCTTCGCTTGTCCCCTTCTCCACTAGGGGAGAAGGGGACAACCCGCTTGCCACGAGGCCCCTGCCCGCGATATCCCCGAACGACAAGTTC
>NZ_RZOF01000085.1:0-19278 GCF_003998955.1 Mesorhizobium sp. M4B.F.Ca.ET.017.02.2.1
TCCTGGCGATGGTGTTCGGCATGTTCATGGCGATCCTGGACATCCAGATCGTCTCGGCCTCGCTGGCCGAGATCCAGGCGGGCTTGAGCGCCAGCTCGGACGAGATCCCGTGGGTGCAGACGGCCTATCTGATCGCCGAGGTGGTGATGATCCCGCTGTCCGGCTTCCTCAGCCGGATGCTGTCGACGCGGGTCCTGTTCACAATCGCTGCCGCCGGCTTCACCGCGGCCAGCGCGCTGGCCGCGACCGCCACCAACATCGACCAGATGATCGTCTACCGCGCCATCCAGGGCTTCATCGGCGGCGGCATGATCCCCAGCGTCTTCGCTGCCGCCTTCACCATCTTCCCGCCGTCGCGCCGCGCCGTCGTCTCGCCGATGATCGGCCTGGTGGCGACGCTGGCGCCGACGATCGGCCCGACGGTCGGCGGCTATATCAGCCACGCCATGTCCTGGCACTGGCTGTTCCTGATCAATGTCGTGCCCGGCATCCTGGTGGCGACGGCGGCCTGGACGCTGATCGATTTCGACAAGCCCAACCTCAAGCTGTTCTCGAAGTTCGACTGGTGGGGCCTCGCCGGCATGGCCGCCTTCCTCGGCTGCATGGAATATGTGCTGGAGGAAGGCCCGAACAACGACTGGCTGCAGGACCAGGCGGTGTTCCTCTGCGCCGCCGTCATGAGCATCGGCGCGGTGCTGTTCTTCTGGCGCGCCTTCACCGCCGAGGAGCCGATCGTCGACCTGCGCGCCTTCACCAACGTCAACTTCGCCTTCGGCTCGCTGTTCTCCTTCGTCGTCGGCATCGGCCTCTATGGGCTCACCTATCTCTATCCGGTGTTCCTCGGCCGCATCCGCGGCTACGATTCGATGATGATCGGCGAAGCGCTGTTCGTCAGCGGCCTGGCGATGTTCTTCACAGCGCCCGTTGCCGGCATCCTGTCGAACAAGATCGATCTCAGGCTGATGATGATGATCGGCTTCTTCGGCTTCGCCACCGGCACCTGGTGGATGACGCATCTGACCGCCGACTGGGATTTCTACGAGCTGCTTATCCCGCAGATCCTGCGCGGCTGCTCGATGATGCTGTGCATGGTGCCGATCAACAACATCGCGCTCGGCACGCTGCCGCCGGAGCGGCTGAAGAATGCGTCTGGCCTGTTCAACCTGACCCGCAACCTCGGCGGCGCCGTCGGCCTTGCCGTCATCAACACGGTGCTGATCGACCGCAACGCCTTCCACTATGCCAGGCTCGCCGAGCATGTGCAGTGGGGCAGCGCCGAAGCGCAGCAGAAGCTGCAGAACATGACCATGAACTTCGAGCAGACCGCCGGTCTCGACGCCACCAAGGCGGCGATCTCCAAGCTGTCCGGCATGGTCCAGCAGCAGGCATCGCTGCTGTCCTTCATGGACGTGTTCTACATGCTGACGGTGCTGTTCGCCACGCTCGGCCTGTTCGTCCTGTTCATCCGCAAGCCGGCCGACCAGGCCGGCGGCGGTGGCGGAGGCCATTGAGGCGCGCCGGAACCCCCGCCTGGCGCCCCTCGTGCATGACCCCGGAATCGGCGACGATTCCGGGGGCATGCTTTAACTCCACCCGTTTGGCGGCGAGGCGTCGGCGGCGATCGCGCCTTGGATGAGAGCCATCCGAACTGGTTTCGGCCGAAGTGGTTTCAGCTAAAGTTCCGGCATGAACATCCTGATTCTCGGCGCGACCGGCTTCATCGGGTCCGCCGTCACAAGAAGACTTGCGGAGGAAGGCCACCAGGTCACTGGGCTTGGACGCGAGCCGGCGCGCGCGGCGCTGAAGATGCCGCAGGCGCGCTGGCTGAAGGCCGATCTCGCCGGCATGACGCGGAGCGTGGACTGGCAGACCGCACTGGATGACCAGCAGGCCGTCGTCAATTGCGCCGGCGCGCTTCAGGACGGGCTCGCCGATGACCTGACGGCCACCCAGGAAAAGGCGATGCTCGCTCTCTATGAGGCTGCGCGCGACCGGGAATTGCTGATCGTCCAGATCTCGGCGGACACAGGGGGAACCGGCCGCGACCTGCCCTTTCTCGACACCAAGAGGCGGGCCGACGGGGCGCTCGCGGCAAGCGGCGTGCGCCATGTCATCCTGCGGCCGGCGCTGGTGCTCGGCCGCAATGCGCATGGCGGCTCCGCCTTGTTGAGGGCGCTGGCGGCCTTCCCGCTGGCGATCCCTCTGGCTTACGCCGACAGCCCGGTCACGGCGGTCGCGCTCGACGATGTCGCCGGCGCGGTCAGCGCCGCGATCGGCGGCGTCTTGCCCTCCGGCTCGGACCTCTCGCTCGGCGGCGATGAAGGCCTGACGCTGAAGGACCTAGTCCTTTTGCATCGCAACTGGCTCGGCCTGCCCCCGGCCCCTGTGATTGCCGTTCCGCCGATGGCCGCACGGCCGGTGACGTGGCTGGCCGATCTCGCCGGCCGGCTCGGCTGGCGCTCGCCGCTCCGCTCGACCGCACTGGCGGTGATGGCGGGCGGTGTCGAGGTCCGGCGGCAGCCAGGCACAGACCAGCGCCTTTCGTCGGCGGCCGAGACGCTCGCCGCCGCTCCTTCGGGCGTGCAGGATCTATGGTTCGCCCGGCTCTATCTCTTGAAAGCGCCTATCATCGTCACGCTGGCGCTGTTCTGGCTCATTTCCGGCCTCGCGCCGTTCCTGGCATTCGAGGCGGCGCGCAGCCATTTCGCAAACTTCCTGCCTGGCCGCGCCGCGAACGCGATGGTGGCGGTGACGTGTCTTGCCGATGTCGCGCTGGGGCTTGCGGTGCTTTTCCGGCCCTGGGCGCGGCGTGCTCTGATCGGCATGCTGGTGCTGACGCTCGCCTACCTGCTTGCCGCTACATTCGCGGAGCCGGCGCTCTGGCTCGATCCGCTCGGCCCCCTGGTCAAAGTGGTGCCGTCGATCCTGCTGGCGCTCACGGCCCTTGCCATTCTGGACGAACGCTGATGGCGCTGGAAGACGTGCTGCGACTTGTCCATGTGCTCGGCGCGACGGTGCTGTTCGGCACCGGCATCGGCATCGCCTTCTTCATGGCGATGGCCGTCAGGACCCGCGACCCCCGCATCATCGCCCATGTCGCCGGCATCGTGGTGATCGCCGACACCATCTTCACGGCGACTGCCGTGGTGCTGCAGCCGCTGACCGGGTACGGACTGGCGCGCGTCGTCGGCTGGCCGCTCAACGAAGGCTGGATCCTGCTGTCACTGGCGCTCTATGTGGTCATCGGCCTGTTCTGGCTTCCGGTGGTCTGGATCCAGATCCGCTTGCGCGACATGGCCAGGCACGCCGCGGCGGAAGCGACCGGCCTGCCACCAGGCTTCGACCGCCTCTACCGCGTCTGGTTCGCGTTCGGTTTTCCGGCTTTCTTCGCCGTGGTCGCCATCTTCTGGCTGATGCTGACCAAGCCCAGCATCATGCTTCTCGGCCTGAACTAAGCGCGTCTCAGGCGGCGGCCGGCTTGAAGCTCAGCGCCACGCCGTTGATGCAATGGCGCAGGCCCGTCGGCGCCGGACCATCGTCGAAGACATGGCCGAGATGGCCGCCGCAGCGGCGGCAATGCACCTCGGTGCGGGTCATGCCGAGCGAGCGGTCCGCGGTCGTGCCGATGGCCTTGGGAATTTCCTGCCAGAAGCTCGGCCAACCGGTGCCGGAATCGAATTTGGTCTCCGAGGGATAGACCGGCAGGTCGCAGCCTGCGCAGGCGAAGATGCCCTTGCGGTGCTCGTCGAGCAGCGGGCTGGTGCCCGGATATTCAGTGCCTTCCTTGCGCAGCACATCATACGCCGCGTCGGACAGGATGGCGCGCCATTCGGCGTCGGTCTTGGTCACTTCGAAGGTCTCGGCGGCGCGGGCGTCTGGCGCGCCACCAATGCGCAGCAAGGCAGCCGTGCCGGCCAGCACCGCGGCGGCCGCGGCGCCGCTCAGGAGAAGATCGCGACGGTTCATGGGACAATTCCTCCAATGCCGGTTTGCCAGATTTTCGCGCCAAGCGAAAATCAAAAGCGGTTGACGCCTCCCAACGAAAACTCCGCGCCGGCTCCACTTCACGTGGACGGCGCGGAGCAAGCTGTCAGTCGCACGGCCTACAGGAGAGGAGCCGCGCAACCGGGGAAGGCCTTTGCCATGTCTTCGCTGGCAGCGGCGTCTTTGTTACATCTTCGGCAGCAGCACCTTGTCGATGACGTGAATGACGCCGTTAGACTGCCGGACGTCGGCGATGGTGACATTGGCGACATTGCCGTTCTCGTCGGTCACGGTGACCTTGCCCTTGTCGGCCTTGAGCGTCAGTTCGCAGCCGCCGGCGGTCTTGACCTTGTGCGCGCCGCCATCGGCCTTGGCCATCTTGGCGACGTCGGCGGCCATCGCCTTGGCGGCGATGACGTGGCAGGTCAGGATCTTGGTGAGCTTGTCCTTGTTCTCGGGCTTGAGCAGCGTCTCGACCGTGCCGGCGGGCAGCGCGGCGAAGGCCTCGTTGGTCGGCGCGAAGACGGTGAACGGGCCGGCGCCCTGCAGCGTGTCGACCAGGCCGGCGGCCTTGACGGCAGCGACCAGCGTGGTGTGGTCCTTCGAATTGACGGCATTCTCGATGATGTTCTTCTTGGCATACATCGGCGCGCCGCCGACCATCGGATTGGCGGCATAGGCGGCGGCACCGAGCGTGGAAAGACCAATAGTACCGGCGAGCAAAAGGGTGGCGAATTTACGCATGATTTCTATCTCCTCTGGATATCGTTGCCCGTTTTTGGGAACACCAGGAGATACGGGGCAGTTTTGCGCGAGTTTCGTCCGGCTCTCAAAAATTTTTATCTGGCCTTGTGCGCGACGAAATTATGCTGACGAGCGCGCGGCCGGAAAGAAACTTTCCTAGCTCCAACCTGACGCAGGATAGATTTCGATTATTCTTTCAGGCAGAGCGCCCGGCCCTCGAAGAGACTAGATGCCCCTCAGGTCGCCCGCGGCGACAACCGGCCCGGTCGGCTGGCCGGTCGGCGAGCCCCCGACAGGCTCGACGCTGACCGCGAGCACGGCGCCTTGCGCGAGCTTCTGCTCGACGGCCGGCGTGACCGCCATATGCGTGGTCTGGCCGGCGGGGATGACGCCCATCGAGACCGGCGCGTTCTTACCCTCGATCATCCACAACTCGAAATCCTTGCCGGCGGCGCGCTCGCCGGAGACAAGAGAGAGGCCGACATCGCGCCGCGCCGCGTCGTAGACGACGAGATATTTGACGTCGCTGCCGTCGGCGGCCAGCGAGGCGACCAGCCGCGCCTGCGGCTCGACCACCGGCGGATTGACGTAGGGCAAGGCAATGGCGATCGCCAGCGCAGCCACCGCCGCGGCGGCGAGGCCGCGCCAAAAGGCGAGGCTCGACCAGAGACCGGGGCGCGATTCTTGCGCGAACAGCCGGCGATCGATCGCCTCCTTGACCCTGATCGGAGGCTCGGTCTCCGGAAAGGCTGCGGCCATCGGCGAAAGGTGAACCTCCCAGCGGTCGACAAGACGCGCGAAAGCGGCGTCTGCCTCGATGCGGCGGGACGCGATCTGGCGTTCGTCCGCGGCCAGGACGCCAAGAACGTATTCGGCGGCGAACAGGTCGTCGCCTCCACGTTCCGGTCCGTTTTCCTCTGCCAGCGTCATCTTTCCAGGCATTCCCTGAGTTTCAACAGGCTGCGCCGCAGCCAGGTCCGCATCGTGTTCAGCGGCACGCCATGGCGCTCCGCCAGCTCGGCATAGCTTTCGCCGTTCAGATAGGCGCCCCGGACGGCCGCCGCCCGGTCTTTCTCCAACTCATCGAGGCAATGGTAGATGCGCACGGATTCACCGCCCGCCACGGCCATGGCCTCCGGTCCCGGCGCCGGATCGGCCACGTCGAGCGCGGCATCGATATAGGCGGCTGGCTCTCGCCGCGCCCGGATGCGATCGATCGCATGATTGCGCGCAATGGCCACCAGCCAGGAAATCGGGCTTAGATCGGAGACCGCGAAACGATCCGCCTTCGTCCAGATCTTGACGAAGACCTCCTGAAGCGCTTCTTCCGCATCTCCCCTGTCCTTCAATACACGAAGGCAGACGCCGAAAAGTTTCGCGCTGGTCTGCCGGTAGAGCAGATCAAACGCTGCCCGGTCCTTCATTGAAGTCCGGACGATCAGCTGGCTGATATCCTGCGGCGCCATGGCGGCAAATTAGAGGATTGCCATACATTTGCAACGGCGCAGGCAATACTGTCCCGCTCAAAGCTTGCGATGATCTTTGCCGACGATGGGTTAGCGCGCCGTTGCCAAGCAAATCGGCTGCCGCTAGCCTCCGGGCCGGCGGAGGACAGCGGCGATGTCGGTCGAGCGGGTGCTGTGGGAAGAGGATGCGACCGGCCTGGCCGGCCTTGTCCAGAAGGGTGAGCTCTCGCCGCAGGAGCTTGTCGACGCGGCAATCGCGCGCGCCGAGGCGACGCGCCCCGACATCAATGCCATCGCCGAGCCGCTTTATGATGCGGCGCGGGCACGCGCCAGGACGGTCGACCGCACGCTGCCGCTCGCCGGCGTGCCCTTCGCGCTGAAGGACCTCGGCATCGGCCTGAAGGGCGTGCCGATCCATGGCGGCAGCCGCATCCCGGCTTTCACGGCCGACTACAATTCGGTGATGGTCGAGCGCCATCTCGCCGCCGGCCTGATCCCGATCGCCACAAGCACCTCGCCCGAGCATGGGCTGCGGCTGATGACGGAATCGGCGGCTTTCGGCATCACCCGCAATCCGTGGAATACCGGCCACACAACCGGCGGCTCGTCGGGGGGCGCGGCGGCACTGGTGGCTGCCGGCGTGGTGCCGGCGGCACATGCCTCCGATGGCGGCGGCTCGATCCGGGTGCCTTCGGCCTGCAGCGGGCTGGTGGGCCTGAAGACCTCGCGCGGCCGCGTGCCGCTGACGCCGCTCACCAGCGAAAGCTGGTTCGGCATGGTCGTCGACCACGCGGTCGCCCGATCGGTCCGGGATTCGGCGCGGCTGCTCGACCTGACGCATGGGCCGGATCCGCTGTCGCCCTATGGCGCGCCGGCGCCGAAAGGCAGCTTCGCCGCGGCCGCGGCGCGCGATCCCGGCAAGCTCAGGCTCGCCGTCTACCGAAAGTCGCCGCTCGGCCTGCCGATTTCGGCCGAGACGCTGAGGGCGCTGGACACGGCGATCGCGCTGGCGCGCGAGGGCGGCCATACGGTCGAAGAGATCGACCTGCCCTATATCGGGCGCGATTTCATGGCCGATTTCTGCAAGACGGTGACCTCGGCGGTGGCCGGCACGATACGCGCCGAGGCGCTGCGCGTCGGCCGCGGCGTTCTCGGCGACGTCGAGCGGGCCACGCGCGTGCTTGCCCGCTTCGGCGATATCATCCCGGCCGGCGAACTCTATGAGATCCTGCAGCGGCTCAACGCCACGTCGCGCCGGCTGATCGCCGAGACGGCGCCGTACGACGCCGTGCTGATGCCGATCATCGCGCACCCGCCGCTGGCCTGCGGCGCCATGGATCCGAAGGGCGCCGACGAGTTGATCGAGAACCTGCTGGACAAACTGCATTTGACCAGGCTGCTCAGGATCAAATCGTTCCTCGGGCAGCTGATGGACAAAAGCCTTTGGTTCACCCACTGGCCGGCGATCCAGAATGTCACCGGCCAGCCGTCGATCGCGCTGCCGGTCCATGTCACCGAGGCCGGCCTGCCGCTCGGCATCCAGGCGGCGGGGCGCCCGGGCGACGAGGAGACGCTTTTGTCCTTCGCCGCGCAGATGGAGAAGATCTCGGGCTGGCAGAAGCGGCGGGCGCCGCTGAAGGTGCCTCAGCCAATTTCATAAATTGTGACAGCAAAGCCGTTTGCGACCCGAACCAATTCCCGCTAAGACGCGCGCCATCCTTGCCACTTTGGGAACAAGACCGATGACGGACATCGCCGCCACCGCCGAAATGCAGGCCGCGCTGCTTTCGCGGGCGCTGCCCTATATGCAGCGCTACGAGAACAAGACCGTCGTGGTGAAATATGGCGGCCACGCTATGGGCGACAGCGAGCTCGGCAAGGCCTTCGCTCGCGACATCGCGCTCTTGAAACAGTCCGGCGTCAATCCGATCGTGGTGCATGGCGGCGGACCGCAGATCGGCGCCATGCTCAACAAGATGGGCATCGAATCCAAATTCGAAGGCGGCCTGCGCGTCACCGACCAGAAGACGGTCGAGATCGTCGAGATGGTGCTAGCCGGCTCAATCAACAAGGAGATCGTGGCGCTGATCAACGCCGAGGGCGAATGGGCGATCGGGCTGTGCGGCAAGGACGGCAACATGGTGTTCGCCGAAAAGGCGCGCAAGACCATGATCGACCCGGACTCCAACATCGAGCGGGTGCTCGATCTCGGCTTCGTCGGCGAGCCGGTCGAGGTCGACCGCACGCTGCTCGACCTGCTCGCGCGCTCCGAAATGATCCCGGTGCTGGCGCCGGTGGCGCCCGGCCGCGACGGCCACACCTACAACATCAATGCCGATACCTTCGCTGGCGCGATCGCCGGCGCCTGCAAGGCCTCGCGGCTCTTGTTCCTCACCGACGTTCCCGGCGTGCTCGACAGGAACAAGACGCTGATCGACGAGCTGACGGTTTCCGAGGCCAAGGCGCTGATCAGGGACGGCACGGTGTCGGGCGGCATGATCCCGAAGGTCGAGACCTGCATCGAGGCGATCGAGCGCGGCGTCGAAGGCGTCGTCATCCTTAACGGCAAGACGCCGCATTCGGTGCTGCTTGAGCTGTTCACCGAGCACGGCGCCGGCACGCTGATCGTGCCCTGATGCGGCCTGACGATCAGCCTGGCTGTTCTGTCAGGCGGGTTGAGGCAGGCGGGCGATGACCTTTATTTCGAAATCAAAGCCGGCCAGCCAATTGACGCCGACTGCAGTCCAGTTGGTGTAAGGCGGTTCGCCAAACACTTTCAACCGAACGGCATCGATCGCCGCCCACTGCGCTGCAGGATCGGTGTGGAAGGTGGTGACGTCGACAATATCGTCGAACGTGCCGCCGGCGGCTTTCAGCACAGCTGCGAGGTTGTCGAAGGCCAGTTGGACCTGCTTCTCGAAAACCGGCTCGGGCGAGCCGTCCTCACGGCTGCCGACCTGGCCCGAGACGAACAGAAGGTCGCCCGAGCGGATCGCCGCCGAATAGCGATTGATCTCATAGAGTGCCTGCCTTCCGGCAGGAAAGATTGCGTCACGTTTGCTCATTGTCATTCCATTCAGATGTGGCAGACCAAATCTCCTGGCGATCCGGGCCTGCGTTCCATGGTCCGGGACAATTCACATACGCCCCGTATGCCTGAGATGGGTGCATACGTGACGTATGTCAATACGCATACGTTACGTATGTCTGTAAATGGCAAGGACCCCTCAGGCGCCGGGTGAGATTGCAACGGTCGCTTCGGCCGGCTTGCGCGGCGGCCGCATGACCACCATCGATTCTTCCTCGGCGTCCTGCGGCGCGCCCCAGAATTCGGCGAGCGTCGGCCCGTCCGTCACGCGGCGGTCGCGGGCCAGAAAACCCCAGACTTCGCAAAACCAGACGCGGCGGCCCATCTTCGTGTACCAGCGCATCGAATGGCGCTGCTCGGGATCGCGGTGGAAGAGGATTCGCGCCAGCGCCTTCGGCCGCGACTGCACGGCGAGCTCGATCAGCTTGACGCTGAAGAACAGCATCCAGGGTTTTAGCCGCGTCATCCTCAGCACCTGGTGCTTGTAGTCCCACAGCCGGACATCGCTCTGGATCACCCTGCGGTCCTTGGCGATGCGGAAGAAAGGCGTCCAGCGGTGCGGCGTGACATAGAGCGCCTGGATCTGGTCGGGATCGTAGGCGATCAACTGGCGGAAGCCGCGCCAGAGGTCGCGGAAGCCCTCGTCCTCGAAGCCGGCCACCCAGGTCGCCATCGACAATATGCCATGCTGACGCAGCAGGCGGATCGCCTCGCGGTCTGAAGCCGTGCTGCCACCCTTGCGGATCAATGACAGCGTCTCCTCGTCGGTGTTCTCCATGCCGAGCAGCCAGCGGATGACGCCGGCCTTGCGGTAGAGATGCAGGATATCGGCGTCGCGCACGATGTCGTCGGCGCGGGTCGAGCCGACGATCAGCACCGGCACGTCTTCAGCGATCATGGCGTCGAGAAAGGCGCGCCAGGCCTTCTTCGACGAGGTCGGGTTCTCGTCGGCGAGATTGATCAGATCGACGCCGTGCTCGCGGTGCAGCCAGGCGATCTCACGCGCGAAGTTCTTGGGGTCGCGATGGCGCCAGCGGGTCCAGAAGCCGCGCTGGCCGCAATAGTTGCATAGATGCGGACAGCCTCGGGAGAACTGCATGACCACGGCGCGCTTGCCGCCCCAGTAGCTGTAGCGGCGGTGGTCGATCAACTCCCAGCCGACGCGGTAATCATCGAGCGTGGCGATGGTGCCTGCCGAACGGGTGGCGAACGGACGGCCGAGATCGTCGCGATAGGCGATGCCGGCCACATCGGCGAGCGGCCGCCGCCGGTCCAGCGCCTCGATCAGCGACACGATGGTCGCCTCGCCCTCGCCGCGCACGATGACGTCGAAGGCTTCCGTTCCCGCCAGTATGTCGCGCCAGTGATAGGTCGGGAAGATGCCGCCATAGATCACCAGCGTCGCCGGCGCGCGGCCCTTGACCATGCGCGCGATTTGCAGCGCGGTCGGATGCGCCGAGGTGGAGCCGGAATGGCCGATCAGGATGCAGTCGGGACCGTCGCCCAGGGCATCCTCGACGAGCGCGGGAAGCGGCATCGGCCCGAACTCGGCATCGACGAGGCGGACCTGATGGCCGGCATCGAGCAGCGGACCGCCGAGCGCCAGCAGACCGAGCGGCGGCAGATGGTCGTCCGGCACGCGGCTGCCGATGGCGGTGTGCGGCGGGTTGATCAGCACGATCTTCATGGCGGACCTTCCTGTTCGATGGTCCGCCTGACCTAGCCGGCGATCTGGATGCCGACTTGGCCCTGTTCAGCAGTTTCGGTGCAGCTTTTCCACAATAATGGCGCGTGGCTACTTCCTGAGATGCCCGAGCGGCACGTGGCCGGGCCCCTTGATGTTCTGCAGCACAAGCTGGGTGTGGACGTCGCGGACGCCATCGAGCCGCATCAGCCGGTGCATGACGAAGGCGTTGAGCTCGTCGACCGAAGGCACCATGACATGCAGCAGGAAATCGTGGTCGCCGGTCATCGTCCAGCACGACGAGACCTCGTCCATGCGCTGCACGGCGGCGATGAAGCTCTCGGGCGAGCCGTCGCTGTGGCTGACCAGCCGCACCTGGATGAACACCTCGACCGTCAGGCCGACGGCGCGGCGGCTGATGACGGCGCCAAAACCCTTGATGATGCCAGTGTCCTGAAGCGCCTCGAAACGCCGCGCGCAAGGCGTGGTCGAGAGGCCGATCTGCTGCGCCAGCTCCGACACGGGCTTGCGTCCGTCGCGCTGCAGGATGTCGAGCATCTTGATCTCGAAATCGTCAAACTGAGGCATTTTCACTCTCCAGCAGCTTTTCGATAGCTTCTTTTACCTCAAATAGCGCGAGCGGACCATTAGGAAAGCGGAATTGCCTCGCCGCCTCCGGCTAAATTGGCAACACGATTGCCACTCATGAATCCGCCAGGAGAACAGCCATGACGATCAGCGTTGCCGATTACGCCCGCGAATGCGAGGCGCAGGGCCTGCGCGGCGACTATTCGGTCTGCCGTGCCGATTTCACCGTGGCGCAGGGCTACGACTACAGCGCCGACGAGCAGGCGGTGTGGCGCACGCTGTGCGACCGCCAGACCAAGCTGACACAAAGGCTCGCGCACCGCTCCTATCTCGACGGCGTCGCCGCACTCGGCCTGCTCGACCGGATCCCGGATTTCGACACGATCAGCGAGAGGCTGCGCAACCTGACCGGCTGGGAGATCGTCGCCGTGCCGGGCCTCATCCCCGCGGCCCCCTTCTTCGACCACCTCGCCAACCGCCGCTTCCCGGTCACCAACTGGCTGCGGACGAAGGAAGAGCTCGACTACATCGTCGAGCCGGACATGTTCCACGACTTCTTCGGCCATGTGCCGATCCTGACGCAGCCGGTGTTCGCCGACTTCATGCAGATGTACGGCGAGAAGGCGGAGGACGTGATCGCGCTCGGCGGGGACGAGATGATCACCCGTCTCTATTGGTATAGCGCCGAATATGGGCTGATCCGGGAAGCCGGCCAGCCGCTGAAGGCTTTCGGCGCCGGGCTGATGTCGTCGTTCACCGAATTGCAGTTCGCCGTCGAGGGCAAGGACGCGCACCACGTGCCCTTCGACCTCGAGACGGTGATGCGCACTGGCTACGAGATCGACAAGTTCCAGCGCGCCTATTTCGTGCTGCCGTCCTTCGACGTCCTGCGCGATGCCTTCGGCAGCGCCGATCTCGCCGGCATCGTCGCCCGCCACAAGGGCAAGCCGGCGCTTGACCCGGCGACGGTCTAACGGCTCTCAAAGAGCGCGCAGCGTCTTGAGAGCCATGCATCAAACAAGGTCTTGAAGCGCGGCGGCTCTGCGCGTCGCGCCTCGAGGTCGGCGTCGCCCCGCCGGCGTTCAGGGCGGTTCAGTTGCCGATTGGGCGGCTGAACCGCTCCGAATATTTGCCGGACAAGCGCCGCTCGGACAGCTCCGGCGCTTCGGGGATCAGCCGGCTTGCGGCGCCTCCGCCTTCAGCCGGGCAAGCTGCTCGCGCTGCAGGTCGAGCGCGGCGGTGATAAAGCGCTGGACGGCGGCGAGTTCGGCATCGCTGAAGCTGGCGATCAACCTTTCGCCATCACGCGCGATGGCGCCATAGTAGCGCGCCGAGAGCTCGCGGGTCAGGTCGGTCGCCTCGATCACCACCTTGCGCCTGTCCTCCAGGCTGCGCGTGCGCGTCAGCAGGCCGCGCGCCTCCAGCCGGTCGATCAGCGCGGTGACCGCGGCCGGGGTCAGCCCGGTCGCGACCGCGATCGCGCCCGCCGATTGGGCGCCGCCATGGAGCAGCCCTAGGCACTGGCGCTCGGCCGCGTTCAGCCCGAGCCTCGCCCCCACCGCCTCGTCATAGGCCTGTGTCGCATCCTGCCAGCGCATGATGGCGAGACTGATGGCTGCCGTCATGTCGGCGCGATTCGTGCTTGACGATTTTATTTCGATCATCTAACTATCAATCTGTCTAACATTAAGACGACAGTAGGAATATGCGACCGCAGCCTGCGCAAGGCAAGGTCCCGGTCGCTGACAAGGAGCAAAAAATGAGCTTGATTCAGCAGCGGACTCCCCTCTCGCACGAGGAGGAGTTCAAATACGCCAAGCTGGCGATGGAATGGTATGGCTGGGGTTCGCCGATCGGCCTCGGCATCCTGCTGGTGGCGCTGGCGGCGGCAGCCGTGCTGGTGCGCATCGCCGTCTACGGCCTTTAGGCCGGCGGCAGACGATTCTCCCCAAAGGCCCGCCAAGGGCGACGCCGGCGGCCTATCCGGCTGCCGGCGTCGCTTGCCTTTGGGATGATCTTTTCGCAATTCCGGACGGAAAACCGCGACGCGCCGTTGCTGGAATTGCTCAGACGGCGATGACCTTGCTCAGATGATCGCCCAGCCGGCAGGCCAGCGCGGTGATCGTCGTCGTCGGATTGCATTCGCCCGAGGTGCAGAACACCGAGGAGCCGCCAACATAGAGATTGTCCATGCCGTGCACCTTCGAATTGGCATCGACCACGCTCTTGGTCACATCCGTGCCCATGCGCGTGCCGCCCATATGATGGTGTCCGGCCAGCTCCTCATTGGTCGGATAGTCCTCGCCATTGGTCAGCCAGTCGGCGATGCGCACCCGGCCGAGGTTCTTCTCGGCCAGCGTCTTGCCGAACAGCCGGAGGCCTTCGAGAATCGTGCGGTGCTCCAGCGGCGATTTCTTCCAGTGCAGTTCGATGCGCGGCACGCCGGCGTGGTCGACATCGGTCTTCGACAGCTCGATCTGGTTGGAAGCCAGCGGCGCCTGTTCCCAGGCGACATAGAGCTGGGCGGCGCAACGCAGGCGCTGGCTGAGCTTGGCTGACATCCATTCGGCCATGTCGGGCGCCGTGCAGGCGAGGTCGGCGATCAACCGCTTGACGCTCGGATAGGGCGTCTCGATCAGCCGGATGCCGAAATTCATAATCTGCAGCCGTTCCATGGCGGGCAGTGTCGGCGAAAAGAAGGCCTCGTTGACGGCGTCGACCTCGAACTCGCCATAGTCGGCGAGGATGGCATTGCCGCCCTCGAAGGTTGGGTGCTCCATCCAGTAGCGGCCGAGCGCCGCGGCGTTCGGCACGACGCCGCCGTTCGAGCGCTGGTTCGACCACAGAAGCAGCCGCGAATTCTCCAGCCCACCGGTGCAGACGATGAAGTAGTCGGCGCTGAAGGTTCCGGCATCCTGCCCGTTCGACCACAGCCTGGCGCCGGTCACCCGCTTGCCGTCGCCGGCAAGTTCGGTCGCATAGGTGTTGAGCACGACGGCGATGTTCTTGCTCTTGTCCAGCTCGTCGGCGAATTTCTCGCCGAAGCGCACGGCCGAGCTCTTGATCAGCTGCACCCAGCGGATGTCGTCCGAGATTGGCACATCGGGCTGGAAGTCGGGAAGCTCGAGGATGTCGTGGACTTCTCCCAGATAGGGCTCGATGTCGGTGCGGCTGATCGGCCAGCCGGTGTCCGGCGCCCAGGCCTTGGGCTCGAAGTCCTGGCTGTCGAGCACCCGGCACCAGCCCGCCCAGTGGTTGGACGAACCGCCCATGAAGCGCAGCCGCGTGATGTCGAGATCGAAATAGGGATCGCCGACGGTGGCGCCGCGATAGAAGTCCTGCGATTCGTCGCTGAATTCGCGCGATCCGGCCTCCAGCACGACGACGGGAATGCCGGCGGCGCCCAGCTTTCTGGCGATCGTGGTGCCGGCCGGGCCGGATCCGAGGATGCAGGCCCTGGCGGCGAAATTCGACGCGCGGAAGGCCTCGTAGCTGTCGAAGATCATGCGAGGTCGCTCCGCTTCAGGATCCAGCCATTGACCTCGACGATCTCATTTGGGTCGGCGTTGGGGGGATCGACGACGGGCTGGTTGCGGAACAAGGACAGGGCCGGCAGCGCGATCAGCGCCTGCACGATGGCGCGGCGCGACATTTTCTTGATGAAGAAGCTCATGACACGTCTTTCGATGGGGGCCTCGATCCACGCATGGCGTTCCTGAACGGCACACGCCCGCCAGGAAAAGCCAGTTTCGTGCCAATGCTAGCGCAGGCTTCCCTCACAACCGGATAAGCGTCCCGGTTGAATGCGAACATGGTTAGGATTTCGCGAGCCTGCCGCCGGGGGCGCGCTCTTGGCGGGTGGATCTCAGGCGGCTTCCGAGACATCGCGGTCGAGGATCGACAGGTTGCGGCCACGATGCTTGGCCTCGTAGAGCCGCCGGTCGGCGGCGCGCATCAGCTCGGACACGTTGATGCCCTCGCCGCATATGGTGCCGCCGATTGAGACGGTGAGTGGCACGGTGCGTTCGTCGACCGGGCGGAAGCGGATCAGCTCGACCTCGCGGCGGACGCGCTCGGCGACGCGCTTGGCCTCCTGCGTGGTGGCGCCGACCAGGAAGGCGGCGAATTCCTCGCCGCCGATGCGGCCAAGCACGTCGCCGCTGCGCACGCCGCGCTCGATGGCGCTGGCGATCAGCAGAAGAGCGTCGTCGCCGGTCAGATGGCCGTAGCTGTCATTGATCATCTTGAAGTGATCGGCGTCGATGATCAGCAGCGCGCCGCGATCGGATTTGCGCCGGGAGCCGTCGAGGGCGGCAAAGAAGCTTTCGCGGTTGAGCATGCCGGTCATGTCGTCGCGGCTCGCCTTTTCCGACAGGCGCCGGTGCGCGGTGGCAAGCTGGGCATGCGCCCGGGCGAGTTCGCGATGCGCGCTTTTCAGCCTGTCGGTTTGCCAGAAGGTGGTGGCGCTGGCGATCCAGGCCAGGATCAGCGGGAACACGGTGGAGGTCAGCCAGATCGCGCGGCTGAGCGGGACGCCCAGTGCCGGCATGATGATCAGCGTCAACAAAAGCGAGATGGCTACCGAGGCGCACGCGACCGCGGCGGACTTCAGAAATAGGCGATTCATCGCTGACTCCCACAGAACCGCTTCTGTGCCAGCAAGCGCTGAAGGCGACCTTTCGGCGATGGCTAAAATTTGAAACGACACGCGATTTTCGCCGCGCGCGGCGCGCATAAGTTGTGGATAAATCCCCTGTCGAAGATTCTATTTCGTGCCATAAGGAGCCCATGACCACGCTGCCAGACCCCGCCCGCTTCGCCCATGTCACGGACTGGGTGTTCGATCTCGACAACACGCTTTACCCGCACCATTCGAACCTGTTCGCGCAGATCGACGTGAAGATGACGGCCTATGTCGGCGAGCTGTTGACGCTGCCCCGCGATGAGGCGCGCAAGCTGCAGAAGGAACTCTACCTGGAGTATGGCACCACGCTGAACGGGCTGATGACGCGCCACGGCATCGACCCGGACGACTTCCTCGAAAAGGTGCATGACATCGACTATTCCTGGCTGGTGCCCGACCCGGTGCTCGGGGCAGCGATCCGCCAGCTTCCCGGGCGCAAGTTCATCTTCACCAATGGCGACCGCAGGCATGCCGAGCGCACCGCGCGACAGCTCGGCATCCTCGAGCATTTCGACGACATCTTCGATATCGTCGCGGCCGGGCTCAACCCCAAGCCGGCGCGCCAGACCTATGAGCGGTTCGCCGAGCTGCATTCCGTCACCGGCCACAATGCGGTGATGTTCGAGGACCTTGCCCGCAATCTCTCGGTGCCGAAAGCGCTGGGCATGACGACGGTGCTGGTGGTGCCGCGCAATTTCGAGCCGACCTTCGCGGAGATCTGGGAGCGCGACCCGGCCAATGAGGACGACGTCGATTTCGTCACCGACGACCTCGCCAGCTTCCTGACGGCGATCGTCGAAGTCACGGCGTGACCGATCGCCGGCGCATGCCGCCCGTGCGCAGCGGCGCAGGCGGCATGCTGAACGTTGGGCATCGGCTATTTCAGCGTGAAGTCCGGGATCGTGCCGGGCGGCAGTCCCAGCCGGCCATTCAGGTCCTTCAGGAACCGGCACCAGTCTGGAGTGCCGCCAGTTCCTCGGCCGTTGCCATTGCCGTCCGACGCGTTGCCGTTGCCGAAGCCGTTGCCGCAATTGGCGTTGCCGTTGAAGTTGCCACTATTGAAGTTGCCGCTGAAGCTCCCGGCATTACCGTTGCCATTGAAATTGCCGCGATTGCCATTGCCGTTGAAGTTGCCGGCGTTTCCGTTGCCGTTGAAGTTGCCGGTGTTGCCAAGGCCGTTGGCAACACCGATCGGAAGGTCGGCAATCCTGACCAGGGCCGAGGCGTCGGCGGCAAGCATCGCGGCAAGCAGCGTGCCGAGCGCGAGGCTGTTTCCCTCAAGCAGCCTCGCCGCCAATTGGCGCTTGCGAGGCGAAGCGGACCTCGGCGATCTCGGACCGGTCATCGGTTGTTTCCCCGGCCGTTGAAATTGCCGTTGAAGGCCCCGACATTGCCATTGCCATTGTAGGAGCCGCCGTTGAAGTTGCCGTTCCCGGCGCCGATATTGCCGTTGCCGTCATATTCGCCGGTGTTGCCGTTGCCGTTGAAGGCACCGACATTCTGATTTCCGCTCGTCGCCGATGTGTTGTCGTTGCCGTTGAAGGCGCCGACATTGCCGGTGCCGCTGTTGAAGGCGCCGACGTTGCCGCTGCCGCTGTTCTTGTAACCGACATTGCCGCCCGAGAAACCGAGCGGATTCATGCCGCGGACATCCGAACCGATGGACTGGCCGTACCGGCCGACGCTTTGCTGGACGCGTGACATGCTGAAGGCCTGGGTGCCTGTCGTGCCGTCGGCTTTCGCGGCGGTGGCGCTGATCAGGCCCAGGCACAGCGCCATTGGGACGCGCGATTTCATGTGCGAATTCCTTCCATAACTTCGCATTGAAAAAAACTGGGACCGCCGGCGACACGTCGCGAAAGCCTTGCGCGGGGGGGACGGGCGCTGGCTCGGCGATCCCAGAAGCGTCAGCGTCTTTCGACGCTACTGGTTGGCATTGCCGTTGCCGTTGCCGTTACCCATGCCCCAGTTGCCATTGCCGTTGGCATTGCCGTTGCCGAGGCCGAAATTGGCATTGCCGTTCAGGTTGCCGTTGCCGAGGCCGAAATTGCCGTTGCCGTTGCCGTTGCCGTTCGCGGCGCCGGCGTTGAGGTTGCCGTTGTAGTTGCCGTTGAAGGCGCCGGCATTCGCGTTGCCGTTGCCATTGCCGTTGCCGAAGCCGAAATTGCCGTTGCCGTTGAAGTTGCCGTTGAAGGCGCCGGTATTGGCGTTGCCGTTGCCATTGCCGTTGCCGACGCCGACGTTGCCGTTGCCGTTGCCGTTGCCGCTGCCGATCGAAACAGCGGACGCCGTACCGGTCAGAGCCGACAGGACAGCCGCGGCCAGAATGATCTTCCTCATGACGTTCTCCTTGGTTTGCGTTGAACTTCCCGGCCGCAACAAAGATGGCCGAGACGACGCAAGAAGAATGCGCGCAGAAATGGCGACCGGACATTCGGGCTGATCGGCATGTCCTGTCAGTTTTTCAGCTGATGTCCTTGTCGGGAAAAGCCGACGGGACCGGGAAAAAACTGACAGGCATAAGGGCGTATGTGGGTGTATATTGCACAGAGAGACAGAAATTCGGGGCCTTTTCTCACAAACCCGTGAACGGCAACTCCTATAGAGCAATTCCAGGAAAGCGTGGAACGGTTTTCCGCCTGGATTTGCTTCAAACAAGGGGACGTAGCGGCAAGAGAACAGAAGGGGCGATGCGGGCTGGTATCGACACGCGCGAGAGCGACACTTCGAAGTCCCGGCGCCGGAGACTGGCGCGGCGCTTGATCGCCGTGCAGGAAGAACAGTGCCGGCGCCTGTCGCGCGAGCTTCACGACGATCTCGGCCAGATGCTGGCCAGTGTCGCGCTCGAACTGCACGGCATCCGCGCAGGGTCCCCGGAACAGGGTGAGCGCCTCACGCGGGCTGCCATGCTCGTCGATCAGTTGAGCGCCAGGGTACACGCTGCCGCCTGGAATTTGCGGCCCGCCGACCTGGATCACCTGGGGCTTCGCGCCTGCGTCGAGGACCTCGCCGCCATGCTGTGCGCTCAGCTCGATATCCC
>NZ_RZOF01000086.1:0-19163 GCF_003998955.1 Mesorhizobium sp. M4B.F.Ca.ET.017.02.2.1
ATGAAGGCGGGGTCGAGTTTGCGCATGGTGAGGCTGGCGACGCCGACATGCCGCCACAGCACCTCGCCGTCGCGGGCAAGCACCGCGGCGCTGTTGAGCTGATGGGTCTTGCCGGATAGCGCGAGCAGATGGCGGCGCGCGCCTTCCATGTCGGCCGGCTTGTGGAACACCTCGTCGCCGAGCGACAGCGTCTGGTCGCAGCCGAGCACCAGCGCGCCCGGCCGGCGTTCGCTGACCTCGGTGGCCTTGGCTTCGGCAAGCACCAGCGCGACGTCCTCCGGCGACACGCCGCTATCCTTGAGCGGCGCCTCGAGCGCGCGCTCGTCGACCTCGGCCGGCACCGCCTCGATCTCGACGCCGGCATTGACCAGCATCGCCTTGCGGAACGGACTGCCGGAGGCAAGGATGATTTTCTCGGTCATTTTGTACTCGGACGCGGACAGGGGACGGTTGGTGTATGCAAAGCCTTGCTATTGTAGAGTTGGCGCCGCCCCTCATTGTCCTGCCGGAAATTTCTCCCCGTACGGGGAGAAAGGGCCAGCTTCAGCGCAGGCGTGCTTTCCAGCAGCGCTGGCGATTGGCGAAACCATAGACACCAGCGCCCCTCTCCCCGTCCCTACACGGGGAGAGGATGCCGGCAGGCAGGTGAGGGGCGGCGCCGACCTCCGCCAAGGTGACTCGCAAAACTAGTTTCTTGCTCCTCTATCTCGACTTCCCTCTCAGGGCAACGATCGCCGCCGCCGTTTCCTCGATCGAACGGCGGGAGACATCGATCATCGGCCAGCCATGCCTTGTGCAGATCTGGCGGGCGTAGGCGAGCTCCTCGTTGATCGCGGCGCGGTCGACATAGTCGGACGGCACATAGGTGCTGGTGTTGCCGAGGATGCGGTTCTGGCGGACATGCGAGATGCGCTCGGCGGTGGCGACCAGGCCGACGATCAGTGGCGTCCTGGCGTTGAGCAGGCTCTCCGGCACCGGCACGCCGAGCACGATCGGGATGTTGGCGGTCTTGATGCCGCGGTTGGCGAGATAGATGCTGGTCGGCGTCTTGGAGGTGCGCGAAATGCCGATCAGCACGATGTCGGCATCGTCCATGTTGGCGGGCAGCTGTCCGTCATCGTGCTCCATGGTGAAGTTCAGCGCATCGATGCGGCGGAAATATTCGGCGTCGAGCACGTGCTGGGCGCCGACACGGCGGCCGGCCGGGGTGCCGAGATAGGACTGGAAGACGGCAAGCACCGGCTCGAGCACCGAGACACAAGGCAGGCCCATCGCCGCGCAACGCTCATCGATGCCGCGTGCGAGCTTCTGGTCGACGACGGTGTAGAGGATGATGCCGGGTTCTTCCTCGATATCCTCGAACACCTTGGCCACCTGCTTTTCGGTGCGGATCAGCGGGTAGATGTGCTCGATGGCGCGCGCGTCCTTGTATTGCGCGGAGGCAGCGCGGCCGGCCGCCAGCAGCGTCTCGCCGGTGGCGTCGGAAATCAGGTGCAGGTGAAAGAAGCTCTGGGGTTTGTTCACAGGCGCGGGTTCCAGGCTGTGGGCAGTTGTGGACAAGATCGGACAAAGACGCGAAGGCGGCGAGAGCGACTGTATCAGATGGTGGGTTGTCCACAATTCGCCCTGCTGTAGGCTTTGTCGGGGCGCTGGGGACAAAACTGGGGATCAACTTTTCTTGGCCGATATCATCCACAGCCCGAAGTTTGGAAGCGAAAGGCCAAGCTGTTGACTCGGAAGGGGAATTCCGGTTCTTCCCCAGAACCCTCCAAATCGCGATCGGGATCGCGCGACAATATGCTGACTGGCCTTTTCGGGCGGCAGGCTGGACAGGTCGCAACCACCACAACCAACAGACTCTTAGAATCAGAAGACTCTTTTAAAATAGATATTTGATTTAAGAGGACCATCGAGAGGCGACGCTGAATGCCTGGAAAACGGATCATGCTGGACGTTTTGAGGGGCGAGCCTGTCTTTCCCCCGCCCATCTGGATGATGCGCCAGGCCGGCCGCTATCTGCCGGAGTATAGAGAGACCCGGAAGCGCGCCGGCTCCTTCCTCGATCTCTGCTACGATCCGGACCTTGCGATGGAGGTGACGCTGCAGCCGATCGCACGCTTCGGCTTCGACGCCTCGATCCTGTTCTCAGATATCCTTGTGGTGCCCAACGCGCTCGGCCGAGACGTCCGCTTCGAGGAGGGCCGCGGGCCGATGCTGACGCCGATCTCGGCGGCGGAGATTGCGGGCCTCACCGGCGATTTGTTTCACGTGAATCTCGAACCGGTCTACGAGACCGTTCGCCGGCTGCGTGCCAAATTGCCTGATGAAACGACGCTGATCGGCTTCTGCGGCGCGCCTTGGACGGTGGCGACATATATGATCGCCGGCCAGGGCACGCCGGACCAGGCGCCGGCGCGGCTTTTCGCCTATCGCGAGCCGGAGGCCTTCGCACGGCTGTTGAAAGTGCTGGCCGATCATTCGGCCGCTTATCTCATCCGCCAGATCGAAGCCGGCGCCGATGTGGTGCAGATCTTCGATTCCTGGTCCGGTGTTTTGGATGAGCCTTCCTTCCAGGCTTTCTGCGTCGAGCCGGTGGCCGAGATCGCGAGGCAAGTGAAGGCGGTCCACCCGAATGTTCCGATCATCGGTTTTCCGAAGGGCGCCGGCGAGCGCTACCGCGACTATCGCTCCAAGACCGGCATCACCGGGCTCGGCCTCGACTGGACGGTGCCGCTCTCGATGGCGAAGGAATTGCAGCTTGGCGGCGCCGTGCAGGGCAATCTCGATCCGCTTCGGCTGGTGGCCGGCGGCAAGGCGCTGGCCGACGGCGTGGACGCGATCCTGAGGACGCTGGGCGGCGGGCCGCTGATCTTCAACCTCGGACACGGCATCACGCCGGAGACGCCGATCGCGCATGTCGAGGCGATGGTGAAACAGGTGCGGAGCGCGACGCGCTGATGGCTGACAATACCAACAGCACCGGGCAGGCGATGAAGCGCATGGTGATTGGCATCGCCGCTCTGGTCGTCGCGACCGCGCTGCTTTACTTCGTGGCGTCCGACGGCTTTTACCTGTGGGCCAAGGCCATCCATGTTATCGCCGTCATCTCGTGGATGGCTGGCATGCTCTATCTGCCCCGGCTCTTCGTCTATCATGCCGATGCCGAGAAGGGATCGGCGCAGTCGGAAACCTTCAAGGTGATGGAGCGCCGGCTGCTCAGAGCCATCATCAATCCGGCGATGATCGCGACCTGGGTGTTCGGGCTCTGGCTGGCATGGAAGGGCTTTGCTTTCCATGGCGGCTGGCTGCACGCCAAGATAGCGTTGGTCCTCGTATTGTCGGGGCTGCATGGCTATCTCGCCGGGGCGGTGCGGAAATTCGCCGAGGACAAGAATGAAAAGCCGGCGCGCCACTGGCGGATCGTCAATGAGATCCCCACATTGCTGCTGATCGTCATCGTCATCCTGGTCGTCGTGAAGCCGTTCTGAGGCTTCCCGCGACGGCGCAAAAGGCGGCTTGCTCTTTCAGACGAGCGACGATAAAAGACGGGTCTTCCTTCCCGTCATGCGCCGCCCCATTTTTTCGCTTTCGGCCGCGCCCGGCATTTGTCGCATCCAGCCGATTTTTCTCCCCAAAGCCTACCCAGAGTCCATCTAATGCAAGAAATGAAACTCACCGAGTTCAAGAACAAGAAGCCGCCAGAGCTGATCGCTTATGCCGAATCGCTCGAGGTGGAGAACGCCAGCGTCATGCGCAAGCAGGAGCTGATGTTCGCGATCCTGAAGAAGCTCGCCGCCCAGGACATCGAGATCATCGGCGATGGCGTGGTCGAGGTGCTGCAGGACGGCTTCGGCTTCCTGCGCTCGGCCAATGCCAACTACCTGCCGGGTCCCGACGATATCTACATCTCGCCCTCGCAGATCCGCCGCTTTTCGCTGAAGACCGGCGATACCGTCGAAGGGCCGATCCGCAGCCCGAAAGAGGGCGAGCGCTATTTCGCGCTGCTCAAGGTCAACACCATCAATTTCGACGATCCCGAAAAGATCCGGCACAAGATCCACTTCGACAATTTGACGCCGCTCTATCCAACCAAGCGGCTGAAGATGGAGGTCGACAATTCGACCTCGAAGGACATCTCGCCGCGCGTCATCGACCTGGTGGCGCCGATCGGCAAGGGTCAGCGCGCACTGATCAACGCGCAGCCGCGCACCGGTAAGACGGTGCTGATGCAGAACATCGCCCATTCGATCACCGCCAACCATCCGGAATGCTATCTGATCGTGCTTCTGATCGACGAGCGGCCGGAAGAAGTGACCGACATGCAGCGCTCGGTGAAGGGCGAAGTGATCTCCTCGACCTTCGACGAGCCGGCCGCCCGCCACGTCCAGGTCGCCGAAATGGTGATTGAGAAGGCGAAGCGTTTGGTCGAGCATGGCCGCGACGTCGTCATCCTGCTCGATTCGATCACCCGCCTCGGCCGCGCCTACAACACCGTGGTGCCATCCTCCGGCAAGGTGCTGACCGGCGGTGTCGACGCCAACGCGCTGCAGCGCCCGAAGCGCTTCTTCGGCGCCGCCCGCAACATCGAGGAAGGCGGCTCGCTGACCATCATCGCCACCGCGCTGATCGATACCGGCAGCCGCATGGACGAAGTCATCTTCGAAGAGTTCAAAGGCACCGGCAACTGCGAAATCCAGCTCGACCGCAAGGTGGCCGACAAGCGCATCTACCCGGCCATGGACATCCTCAAGTCCGGCACCCGCAAGGAAGACCTGCTGGTGCCGCGCGCGGACCTGCAGAAGATCTTCGTGCTGCGCCGCATCCTGGCGCCGATGGGAACGACCGACGCGATCGAGTTCCTCATCGACAAGCTGAAGCAGACCAAGACCAACGCCGACTTCTTCGATTCGATGAATACGTGATTGGGCTATCCTCCCCCTTGTGGGGAGGGTCGGTCATAGCGGGGAACTCCCCTCGCCTTCGTCAGGAAATCTGTCTCGGTCGCTGGCAGCCAATCGCAGAGGTCAGCACCGCCTCTCATTGCCCTGCCGGGCATTTCTCCCCGTGAACGGGGAGAAAGAGGCTGGCCGCGATGCCGGCGCTTCTCTTGCAAGGTCGGTGGTTAGCGAAGCCGGTGTCGACAGCCCCTTCTCCCCGTTCGCGGGGAGAAGATGGCGGCAGCCAGATGAGGGGCAGCGCCAGCGCTTGAAACTGCGAGCCAGCTGAGAAACGCTTCGTAGGCCGCTTCCGACTACCCTCGCCGTAGCAACTTCTCCAACTCCTCCGGATCGGTAACCACCGGCAGGCAAACCTGCCCGGTGCACAGCCAGGCGCCCGGCTTTTCGGTGGGTGGCACCACCCCACCCGGCAAGGCCGGTCGATTCGCTTCCGTACCGACCGGCACGACAATATCCACCCGGCGCGGGTCGGGATTCCGATTCGCAACCGGAACGAGGCTTGACCTCTCTAGATTGTCGATCAGCACCAGCTTCAGGGGCTCGAGTGCCAGCGCGCAGGCATTGACGATGCCGGCCTGGCCATAGGCCTGCTGGGCGGCCCGGCCCATGGCGTGCTCGGCGGTCGTCCAGGCTTTTTCCTGAAGATCGAGATCGCCGGTGACCGACGCCAGCCGCACCAGCGCCTCGATGATCTGGGCGGTGGCGGACGGGATCGCTTCGTCGACGTCGCCGCGGATGCGGATCGGGACATCGGCGCTGTCGGACGCCGTCAGATAGTAGCCGGTCTTGTCGGCATCCTGGTGCCAATGGTCGAGCAGCGCGATGAAATGCCTGGCGCGATCGACATAGGTCGTCTCGCCGGTGGCCTCGAACAGTGAGATGGCGGCATTTGTCATGGCGGCATAGTCGCTCGACAGCGCCGGGAACAGTTTCCTGGCGCCGAGCATGGAATGCGGCAGGCGGCCGTCATGGCTCGCTTCGACGATGTGGGCGAAGGCCCGCGCCGCGGCCCCGATCCAGTCGGGCCGCTGCAGGGCACGGCCGGCTTCGGCAAGCGCGGTGATCATCAGGCCGTTCCAGTCGGTCAGCGCCTTGCCGTCGCGGCCGGGCCTGACGCGCCGTTCCCTGGCGGCCAGGAGCTTTTGCTTCAACGGCACCAGCAAGGCATGGTCGACGATGCTTTGCTTTTGCTGGTCGGCGGTTTGGCGGGTGATCGGCTTGCCTTCCCAGCCATGTGGGCTAGCGAGGTCGAAGTATTTGAAAAACATGGCGGTATCGTCGCCAAGCACGGCTTCGACCTCGTCGCGGTTCCAGGTGTAGAACAGCCCCTCCTCGCCGTCGCTGTCGGCATCGAGGCTGGCGGCGAAGCCGCCGCCGTCGACCAGCATCTCGCGTAGCAGCCAGGCGACCGTGTCTTCGATTCGTATCCGGAACAAATCATTGCCGGTGGCGGCAAAGGCCCAATTGCACATGCGCAGGAGCTGGGCGTTGTCGTAGAGCATCTTCTCGAAATGCGGCACCAGCCATTCGGCGTCGGTGGAATAGCGGCTCAATCCCCCGCCGACATGATCATAAATGCCGCCGGCCAGCATCTTCTCGAGGCTGAGCAGCACGGCATCGCGGTGCGAAGCGGCGCCGTCGCGCAGCCAGGACAGCCAGAGCGACTGCATGAACGGCGCGTTGGGGAATTTCGGCGCGCCGCGCAGGCCGCCGAGATCGCGGTCGATCATGCCGTCGATACGGCCGGCCAGATCGCCGAGCGTGTCGCGGTCGAGCACGGCCTTGCCATGGCTTCCCGCCAACCGCGCCTCGACATGGCTGGTCAGGCCGTCGGCGCTCTGGCCGAGGCTTTCCTGCTTCTCCCGCCATGCCTTGTCGACCGCCTCCATCACCTGGATGAAGCCTGGCCGGCCGTAGCGGGCCTCACGCGGAAAATAGGTGCCGCCCCAGAATGGCTTGCCGTCTGGCGTCAGGAACATGGTCAGCGGCCAGCCGCCCTGCTCGCCCATCGCATGCAGCGCCGCCATATAGATCTGGTCGATGTCGGGCCGCTCCTCGCGATCGACCTTGATATTGACGAACAGCCGGTTCATGACGGCGGCCACGGCGTCGTTCTCGAAGCTTTCATGCGCCATGACATGGCACCAGTGGCAAGCGGCGTAGCCGATCGAGAGCAGGATCGGGCGTCCGCGCTCCCTGGCTTCGGCGAGCGCAGCCGGCGACCAGCCGCGCCAATGCACCGGATTGTCGCTGTGCTGCTGGAGATAGGGGCTGGCTTCTTCGGCCAGCAGGTTTTGCGCGGGCAAGGTCACGACGGCATGCTCGGTTAACAGAGTTGCGCGGGAAGCTAGGGCGGTTCGGTAGAGCGGGCAAATGATTTTGAGCGATTCGATTGTTGCCTTGTCCAGCGGCCGCTTGCCGGCCGGCATCGCGGTCATCCGCATCTCCGGCCCCAGGACTCGATTCGTAGTCGAAACGATCGCCGGCGGCATGGTCAAGGAGCGCGCCGCCGCCTATCGCAAGCTCATCGCGACGGACGGATCGGTGATTGACCACGGCGTCGTTCTCTTCTTCCCCGGACCGGGCAGCTTCACCGGAGAGGACGTCGCCGAGTTCCAGGTGCATGGCGGCCGCGCCGTGGCGGCGAAGATGCTGGAGACCATCGCCGGCTTTGACGGTGTCAGGCATGCGGAGCCCGGCGAATTCACGCGCCGCGCCTTTCTCAACGGCAGGCTCGATCTGGTCGAGACCGAAGCGCTGGCCGATCTCGTCAATGCCGAGACCGAGGCGCAGCGGCGCTTTGCGGTGCGCAATGCCGAGGGGGCGCAGAGCGAACTATACGCCGAATGGCGGCGGCGGCTGATCCATGCGCGGGCGATGATCGAGGCGGAGATCGACTTTGCCGACGAGGATGACGTGCCGGGATCCGTTTCGGACGCGGTCTGGTCGGATGTGCGGGCAATGATCGGCGAGATCGATCGCCACATCGACGGGTTCCGGGCCGCCGAGATCATCCGCGACGGGTTCGAGGTTGTCATCCTTGGCGCGCCGAATGCGGGCAAGTCCAGCCTTTTCAATGCGTTGGCCAAGCGGGAGGCAGCGATCGTGACCGACGAGCCGGGCACGACGCGCGATCTGCTCGAAGTGGTGCTGGACCTCGAAGGGATGCGAGTCCGCGTCACCGATACGGCCGGCCTGCGCGCGGCGCCCGGCAAGGTGGAGGCGATCGGCATCGAGAAGGCGCGCGCCAAGGCGGGCGGCGCGGACCTTCTGCTGCTGCTGGAGGATATGGCGTCGCCCGTCGATCCTGGCGCGGTGCCGTCCGATGCGCCGCTGCTGAGGATCGGGACAAAGGCGGACCTGGCTGGGGGTGAACTGCTTGTTGATCGCGCGAAACTCTATGACGCGGTGATCTCGATCAGGACTGGCACCGGGCTGTCCGATCTGCTGGCGGAGGTCGGCCGTCGCGCCGCAGCTTCTGTTGGCGATATCGGCGACGTGCTGCCGTCGCGCTTGCGCCATGTCGAATTGCTCAAAGATGCAAATGATCACCTGCGAACGGCGCTGGCCGGGCACGAGCGAAGCCAGGAGTTGCGCGCCGAAGAGCTACGCCTGGCCTCGGACAGGCTCGGACGAATCACCGGCGCGGTCGATGTGGAAGACATGCTCGACGTCATCTTTTCGCAGTTCTGCATCGGTAAATGACTCACGTGAAACATTGTCGGGCTGGCTTTGGCGCAGATGATTCACGTGAAACACAAGGTCTAGCGGAGCAGTCGCATTGTTTCACGTGAAACGAGTCGGTGTTGCATCCTTGACAGCGAAGCCTCGCGGGAACATCTCTCCGGGCAGCTTCAGACTTTGGACTCGAAAAAGATGAACGATCGCTATGATGTGGTTGTGGTGGGCGGCGGCCATGCCGGATGCGAGGCGGCCAGCGCCGCCGCACGCGCAGGCGCGAAGACGGCGCTGGTGACGCTGCGTTTCGACACAATCGGCGTCATGTCCTGCAATCCGGCGATCGGCGGCCTTGGCAAGGGCCACCTGGTGCGCGAGATCGACGCCATGGACGGGCTGATGGGCCGCATCGCCGATGCGGCAGGCATCCAGTTCCGCTTGCTCAACCGCCGCAAGGGTCCGGCCGTGCGCGGCCCGCGCACGCAGGCCGATCGCAAGCTCTATCGGTTGGCCATGCAGGAAGCGATTCGGCAGCAGAACAATCTCGAGGTGATCGAGGGCGAAGTTCTCGACTTTGAGATCGCGGAAGGACGGATCGCGGCCGTTCAGATCTCGGGCGATCGTCTCCTGGCTTGCGGCGCGGTGGTGCTGACCACCGGCACCTTCCTGCGCGGATTGATCCATATCGGCGAGAAGAAGATCGTCGCCGGTCGCATGAACGAGCAGGCGAGCCTTGGCCTGTCGGCAACGATGAGCCGCGCGGGATTTACGCTTGGGCGCCTCAAGACCGGGACGCCCCCTCGCCTTGATGGCCGCACCATCGACTGGGCGTCGCTGGAAAGCCAGGTGGCGGACGAGGAACCGGTGCCGTTCTCGCTGCTGACCGACGCGATCCAGAACCCGCAGATCCATTGCGGCATCACCCGCACGACGCCGGCCACGCATGAGCTGATCCGCGCCAATCTCGGCCGCTCGGCGATGTATTCCGGCTCGATCGAAGGCGTCGGGCCGCGCTACTGCCCGTCGATCGAGGACAAGATCGTCAAGTTCGGCGACCGTGAAGGCCACCAGATCTTCCTGGAGCCCGAAGGTCTCGATGACGACACCGTCTACCCGAACGGCATCTCGACCTCGCTGCCGGAGGATGTGCAGCTCGACATATTGAAGTCGATCCCGGGGCTGGCGCGGGCAACCATGCTGCAGCCCGGCTATGCCATCGAATACGACCATGTCGATCCGCGCGAGTTGTTGCCGACGCTGGAGACGAAGCGGATCGGCGGCCTGTTCCTCGCCGGACAGATCAACGGCACGACCGGCTATGAGGAGGCCGGCGCGCAAGGTCTGCTCGCCGGCCTGAACGCCGCGCGCAAGGCATCCGGCAACGAGCAGATCGTGCTCAGCCGCACCGAAGCCTATATCGGCGTGATGGTCGACGACCTCACCAGTCGCGGCATTGCCGAGCCCTATCGCATGTTCACCTCGCGCGCCGAGTTCCGCCTGTCGCTGAGAGCCGACAATGCCGATGAGCGGCTGACCCCGATGGCGGACCGACTGGGGATCGCGTCAATGGAACGGATGCGGCGCTTCAACGGGATGAACGAGGATCTTGCCAAGGCGCGGGAACTGGCATCGAGCGTGCTGTTCACGCCCAACGAGGCGGCGCGGCATGGGCTGGAGATCAACAGGGATGGCGTGCGCCGTTCCGCCTATGAGCTGCTCGCCTACCCCGGTGTCGATGTTGCCTGGCTGGCGCGCATCGAGCCGCGCTTCGGCTCAATCGATGCGAAGACGGCCGAGCGACTCGAAACGGAAGCGAAATATTCGGTCTATCTGGACCGCCAGCAGGCTGATGTCGCGCAGATCAGGCATGAGGAAAGCCGATTGATCCCCGCATCGCTCGATTTCGCCGACGTCCCCGGCCTGTCCAATGAGCTGAAGCAGAAGATGAAGACGCGGCAGCCGCGCTCCATCGCCGATGCACAGCGCATGGAGGGCATGACGCCGGCGGCGCTGGCGATCATCGTCGCCCATGTCCGCAACGCCGAAGCCGCCGCGCAGAGGCATGTCGCGTGAGTGCTGCGTCATGGGAGAGCCTGCAGGAAGCGGCGGGCCCGGTTTCACGTGAAACATTCGAGCGTCTGGTTGCCTTCGAACAGCTGTTCCTGAAATGGAACCGCAGCATCAACCTCGCCGCGCCGTCGACCTTGGACGATGTCTGGCGCAGGCACATACTGGATAGCGCGCAGCTCGCCCGAATCGAACCCGAGGCCAGACGCTGGGTCGACCTCGGTTCGGGCGGCGGCTTTCCCGGACTGGTGCTGGGCTTCCTGCTAGCCGAGCGCGACGGCGCGTCGATCGACCTGGTCGAAAGCAACCGCAAGAAGGCGTCGTTCCTGCAGGCGGTCGTCGGCCAGTTCGGGCTGCCGGCGCGAGTCGTCGCACGGCGCATCGACGACAGCTATCCGCTTGTTGCGGCACCGGAAATCGTCACGGCGCGAGCGCTTGCGGCTTTGCCGGCGCTGCTCGACCTGGCGGCGCCGTGGCTGACCAAAGGGGCGCGCGCGCTTTTCCACAAAGGCCGGGATTACCGGGCCGAGGTGGAAGAAAGCACTCACCGCTGGGCATTCGATCTGGTAGAACATCCAAGCATGACCGACCCTCATGGCGTCATCCTCGAAGTCACCCATCTGCGCCCGGCGACCCCGCAATGAATCACTGGCATAGACCCATGAAAACTGGACCTCGAATCATCACCGTAGCTAACCAGAAGGGCGGCGTCGGCAAGACGACGACCGCCATCAATCTGGCGACGGCGCTGGCGGCGATCGGCGAACAGGTGCTGATCGTCGACCTCGATCCGCAAGGCAATGCCAGCACCGGGCTCGGCATCGACCGCAAGGACCGCACCGTCTCCTCCTACGACGTGCTGATCGGCGAGCTCGAACTCGAAGCGGCGGCGGTGCCGACGGCGGTGCCGGGCCTCTCGATCGTGCCATCGACGCTCGATTTGCTCGGCATCGAGATGGAGATCGCCTCGGCGCCGGACCGGGTGCTGCGGCTGCGCAACGCGTTGCGCGCGGCGGCCGAGCGTTCGGCGCCTTTCGGCTATGTGCTGATCGACTGCCCGCCGTCGCTCAACCTTTTGACCTTGAATTCAATGGCGGCAGCCGATTCCGTTCTGGTGCCGCTGCAGTGCGAGTTCTTCGCGCTCGAAGGTCTCAGCCAGCTGCTCGAGACGGTCGAGCAGGTGCGCCGCACGATCAACCCGGATCTCACCATCCAGGGTATCGTGCTTACCATGTACGACGGCCGCAACAACCTGGCCAACCAGGTGGTGCAGGACGTGCGCACGCATATGGGCGACAAAGTCTACGAGACGATCATCCCGCGCAATGTCCGCGTTTCCGAAGCGCCCTCCTACGGCAAGCCGGCGATCCTCTACGACCTCAAATGCTCGGGCAGCCAGGCCTATCTGCAGCTCGCTTCCGAAGTGATCCGCCGCGAGCGCAAATTGCGCGCCGCCTGATGCCGGCCAAACGCCGATTCGATACCGAAACGATCTGGACAGATTATGAGTGAAGACCTTTCGAGAAAAAGACTTGGCCGCGGCCTGGCGGCGCTGATCGGCGAGATCGACCGCCCGGCGATCCCGGAAAAGCAGAGCCCGGCGGCCGACGGCAAGGTGCCGATCGAATTCGTGAGCCCCAATCCGAAGAACCCGCGCCGGCATTTCGGCGATGCCGAGCTGACCGATCTGGCACAGTCGATCCGCGAGCACGGCGTCGTGCAGCCGGTGGTGGCGCGGCCGTCGCCGACGCAGCCCGGCCGTTACGAGATCATCGCCGGCGAGCGGCGCTGGCGGGCGGCGCAGCGCGCCGGCCTGACCGAGCTGCCGATCATCCTGCGCGAGGTCAACGACCGCACGGCGCTGGAGCTGGCGATCATCGAGAACGTGCAGCGCGCCGACCTCAACCCGGTCGAGGAGGCGCAAGGCTATCAGCAATTGATCGACGAGCACGGCTACACCCAGGCCGACCTCGGCCAGGTGATCGGCAAGAGCCGAAGCCATGTCGCCAACACACTGCGGCTCCTGAAGCTGCCCAATGTCATCCACGACATGCTGGTCGACGGCGCGCTGTCGGCGGGGCACGCCCGCACGCTGGTGACGGCCGAGGACCCGGCGGGCCTCGCCAAGCGCATCGTCGAGGAGGGACTTTCGGTGCGCCAGGCCGAAGCACTGGCGCAGATGCCGGCCGGCCCGACGCCGGCCAAGGCGAAAAAAGCCGAGCCGGTGGAAAAGGACCCCGACACGCTGGCGCTGGAAAAGCTGCTCACCGACACGATCGGCATGATCGTCTCGATCGAGCACAAGGATCGCGGCGGCACAATTCGCGTCAACTACCGGACGCTGGACCAGCTCGACGAGCTCTGCCGGCGGCTGAAGGACGAACGGTAAGGTGTCGAGATTTCAGGACATTTAGCCGGCTAATAAAGTTTCGGCTTAAGATGAAAAGCGAGGAAGGGCTGGCATCCGCCGGCCCTTCGTTTTGTGACCCATCCGCCCTCCGCCGGCTCTTTCCTCTCCCTCCGGAGGGGAGAGGTGGCATTGCGAAGCGGCGACGGAGTGGGGGAAGGCGGTTCTTAAATACGTCGCCGCCGACAATTCACCAATCAGGGCCAGGCATCACCCCGCCAGACAACGACGCCGGCGCTGGTCGACCCCCACTCCGTCGAGCTTCGCTCGACACCTCTCCCCCGATCGACGGGGGAGAGGAAAGGCGCCCTTCATTTCGCCCGCCCGGCTTTCCGTCCGGAATTGCTCCAAAACAATGAGATAGGGCGGTTCAGCGTTGCTGAAACGATGGAACGCGCCAGTCCCGGTCGCTAGGCCTCGTCCGCATCTTCGTTTGTCCGGTTGCTGTGCATCAGCTTCGACCGGACAAGCAGTACGGAAATGACGATCGCCACGATTGGACTTGCCATGAACGCGATGTCGTCCAACGCGCGGCCGAAGGACAGGCGAGCGGTGACCTGCCAGAGGACAACCGTCAAGAACACGCTGAAAAAGAACCCGATAACAACTTTCTTGGTCATTTCACCCCCCCGAATCGCCCCTGAAACAACTGGCGCCAGCCAACCAATCACAATTTGAGGTTGAAGTCTGTAGTGCGGTTCAGCGCTTCATGGAATCCGGGTCTGCCCGAAGTGTTTGTTATTGCGCAATTCCGTACGGAAAACCGCCCGCCACTTTTCCTGGAATTGCTCTCATAGGCGACCGGGACTGCATTCAGGCGAAGACAACTCAGCCCCTCTGCGCCAACCGCGCGCTTTCGACCGCAATGCCGAGCAGCGCCTGGCGCGCCAGGGCTTCCGACAGGTCCGGCCGCTTGCGGGTCTGCAGCACCGCTGTCTGCAGCCGGTTGAGCGCCCGGCCGAGCGCCTCGACGTTCCAGCGCTCCACCGTCTTTTCCACCAGCTTGCGCCGCGAGAAGAAGACCGGCGGGCGCGCGGCCGCGACGACGGAGGCGGCGTTGCGGCCGCCCTCCATCTGGCCGCGCATCGCCTGGATCGCCTGCAATTGGCGCATCGCCGCCGACAGCACCAGGAATGGGTGGCCGCCGCCCTGGCAGTGGCGGGTGAAAGCGGTGTCGAAATCGGCGATCTTGCCGTCCAGCAGCGCGTCGACGGCATCGTCGAAGGACGCGCCCGACACGTCGCCGGAGGTCGCCCGGACATCGTCCAGGCCGATCTCCTTCTGGCCGTGGGCGTAGAGCACCAGCTTCTCGATCTCGCCGCGCGACGCCAGCCGGTCGCCGCCGAGATTGCGGCGCAGCGCCTGGCGCGCCTCCAGCGTCATCGACATGCCGGCCTTGCGCAGTTCGTCGTCGATGACGGTGTCGATGTCCCTCGCCTCGTCGGCATAGCAGGGCAGGGCGATGGCGTTGCCGGCGGCCTCGACGATGGCGCGCAGGCCGGTGCCCTTCTTCAGGTCGCCGGCCTCGATGAGGATGATGGCGTCCCGCACCGGCTCCGATGTCAGCGCCTTGACGTCGTCGGCCAGCGCTTTCTGGCCGCTGGCGTTGCGAACCCACAAGAGCCGCCGGTCGGAGAACATCGGCACGGTGCGCGCCTCGTCGAGCAGGCGGCCCTGGTCGCGGTCGACTTCCGCGCCGTCCAGCCTGACGACCGAGAACGGATCGTCGAGCGGCAGGCCGGTCTTGCCGGCAAAAGCCTTGGCGCGCTCGGCGACGAGCCCGCGGTCCGGGCCGTAAAGCAGGACGATGGACATGGCCGCGTCAGGCCGCGCCAGCCACGAATCGACCTCGTATCCCTTCTTCTGTGCCATGCGGGGTGAGTTAGCATGAGGCGGGGCGGGTGAACCAGAGTTTCGGCAACTTGCAGAGGCCTATCTGGCTCGCGCGGCGATTGTTTCGATGTCGGATGATTCATAGCTGACCGCCGGCGCCGCCCCTCATCCGCCTGCCGGCACCTTCTCCCCGTATAGTGACGGGAGAAGGTGGCTGGCCGCGACGTTGGCGCCCTTCTTGCGACGTTGATGATTGGCGAAACGGGGACACAGCGCCCCTCTCCCCGTCACTATACGGGGAGAATGCCGGCAGGCAGGGTGAGGGGCAGCACTGGCCTCGACAGTTACCCGAACGCCTACGTTGTCCGGGCATTTCAGGCTCTTGCGCCAGACCGGTCACAGCCATTCGCCAAATTGCGCGGCGGGCGAAAACATCGACAAGAAATTTCGCCGTCATATCTGCATCTTGTCGCCAGCGCGCCGTATCGGCCTTGATCAGCCGAGAAGCCGGGGGACGGCCCGTCATCTGGCCGATGAATTAGTGGCGCGGATGTGCAACTATCGCACCGGCAACATTGGAGGACGTAGGTCATGGCCGATGCTGGAATGTTGCGGTTCCATGTTCCCGAGCCCGAGGTGCGGCCGGGTGGCACGCCTGATTTCTCCAATGTGACCATTCCCAAGGCCGGATCGGCGCCGCGCCCCGAGATCGATGTCGATCCGCGCACCATCCGCGACATGGCGTTCTCGATCATCCGCGTGCTCAACCGCGATGGTGAAGCGGTCGGGCCGTGGGCCGGGCTGCTTTCCGACCAGGAATTGCTCGAAGGCCTGCGCCACATGATGACGCTGCGCAGCTTCGACCAGCGCATGCAGATGGCGCAGCGCCAGGGCAAGACCTCCTTCTACATGCAGCATCTCGGCGAGGAAGCAGTGAGCTGCGCCTTCCGCAAGGCGCTGGCCAAGGGCGACATGAACTTCCCGACCTATCGGCAGGCCGGCCTGCTCATCGCCGACGGCTATCCGATGGTCACGATGATGAACCAGATCTATTCCAACGAGGCCGATCCGCTGAAGGGCCGGCAGCTGCCGATCATGTATTCGTCGAAGGAGCACGGCTTCTTCTCGATCTCCGGCAATCTGGCCACGCAGTACATCCAGGCGGTGGGCTGGGCGATGGCTTCGGCGATCTCCAACGATTCGCGCATCGCCGCCGCCTGGATCGGCGACGGCTCGACGGCGGAGTCCGATTTTCATGCAGCACTCGTGTTCGCCTCGACCTACAAGGCGCCGGTGGTGCTCAATGTCGTCAACAATCAGTGGGCAATCTCGACCTTCCAGGGCATTGCGCGTGGTGGCTCCGGCACTTTCGCGGCACGCGGCCTCGGTTTCGGCATCCCTTCGCTGCGCGTCGACGGCAACGACTATCTCGCCGTCCATGCGGTGGCGAAATGGGCGATCGAGCGGGCGCGCCGTAATCTCGGGCCGACGCTGGTCGAATATGTCACCTACCGCGTCGGCGCGCATTCGAGCTCGGACGACCCGTCCGCCTACCGGCCGAAGGCGGAGTCCGATGCCTGGCCGCTCGGCGACCCGATCGTGCGGCTGAAGAACCATCTCATCCTGCGCGGCGTCTGGTCGGACGAGCGCCATGCCCAGGCGGAAGCCGAAATCCTCGAGACGGTGATCGCGGCGCAGAAGGAGGCCGAGAGCCACGGCACGCTGCATGCCGGTGGCAAGCCGTCGACGCGCGACATGTTCGAGGGCGTCTATGCCGAGATGCCGCCGCATCTCAGGCGACAGCGCCAGCAGGCGGGGGTCTGACCATGCCGAGACGGACCATGATCGAGGCCATCCGCGACGCCATGGACGTGTCGATGGGGCGCGACGAGCGCGTCGTCGTGTTCGGCGAGGATGTCGGCTTCTTCGGCGGCGTCTTCCGCTGCACGCAAGGCCTGCAGGCCAAATACGGCAAGAGCCGTTGCTTCGATGCGCCGATCAGCGAAGCCGGCATCGTCGGCGCCGCCATCGGCATGGCCGCCTATGGGCTGAAGCCCTGCGTCGAGGTGCAGTTTGCCGACTATGTCTATCCGGCCTACGACCAGATCGTCTCGGAGGCGGCGCGGCTGCGCTATCGCTCCAACGGCGATTTCACCTGCCCGATCGTGGTCCGCATGCCAACCGGCGGCGGCATCTTCGGCGGCCAGACGCACAGCCAGAGCCCGGAGGCGCTGTTCACCCACGTCTCCGGCCTGAAGGTGATCGTGCCGTCCAACCCTGCCGACGCCAAGGGGCTGCTGATCGCGGCGATCGAGGATCCCGATCCGGTGATCTTCCTCGAGCCGAAGCGGCTCTACAACGGTCCGTTCGACGGCCATCACGACCGCCCGGTGACGCCGTGGTCGAAACATGATCTTGGCGAGGTCGCCGACGGCCACTACACCGTCCCGCTCGGCAAGGCGGCGATCCGCAGGCAGGGCGCCGCGGTCACGGTGCTCGCCTATGGCACGATGGTCTATGTCGCCGAGGCGGCGGCCGCGGAGACCGGCATAGACGCCGAGATCATCGATCTGAGGACCTTGCTGCCGCTCGATCTCGAGACGATCGTCACCTCGGTGACGAAGACCGGACGCTGCGTGGTGGTGCACGAGGCGACGCTGACCTCCGGTTTCGGCGCCGAGCTCTCGGCGCTGGTGCAGGAACACTGCTTCTACCATCTGGAAGCACCGGTCGTGCGCGTCGCCGGCTGGGACACGCCCTATCCGCACGCGCAGGAGTGGGACTACTTTCCCGGCCCGGCCCGGGTCGGCCGCGCGCTCGTCGAAACGCTGGAAGCTTGAAGAGGGGAGGCCTGACCATGGGCGAGCACGTCATCAAGCTGCCGGATGTCGGTGAAGGCGTCGCCGAGGCCGAGCTGGTCGAATGGCATGTGAAGGTCGGCGACCTCGTGCGCGAGGACATGGTGCTGGCCGCCGTCATGACCGACAAGGCAACCGTCGAGATTCCCTCGCCGGTCGATGGCGAGATCCTGTGGCTGGGCGCCGAGATCGGCGACACGGTGGCGATCGGCTCGCCGATCGTGCGGCTGAAGGTTGCCGGCGAGGGCAATATGAAGCCGCAGAGCGATGCGGCGGAAGAGGCCATCAAGGCCGAACCGCCAGCCAAGCTGCCAACCCCGAAACCCGAGGCCGCTCCGGCGAGCCCGAAGGCGCAGTCAAAGGTCGCCGCGCCGAAAGCCAAGCCGGCGCCAGCTCCCGCAAATGGGGCGGCACGGGCCTTGGTTTCCGGCGCGCCGCGTCCCGAAGGCGAGAAGCCTTTGGCCTCGCCCGCCGTCCGGCTGCGCGCCAGGGAAGCCGGCATCGACCTCAGGCAGGTCGCGGGTTCCGGCCCGGCCGGCCGCATCGGCCATGAGGATATCGAGGCGTTCCTGGCGCGCGGGCCGCAGGTCGCGAAAACCTCCGGGCTTGCCCGCAAGGACAATGTCGAGGACATCAAGGTCATCGGGCTGCGGCGCAAGATCGCCGAGAAGATGGCGCTCGCCAAATCGCGCATCCCACACATCACCTATGTCGAGGAGATCGACGTCACTTCACTGGAGGAGCTGCGGGCGACGCTGAACAAGGAGAAGCGGCAGGACCGGCCGAAGCTGACGCTGCTGCCGTTCCTAATGCGGGCGATGGTCAAGGCGATCGCCGACCAGCCGAGCATCAACGCGATCTTCGACGACGAGGCCGGCATCATCCACCAGCATGGCGGCGTCCATATCGGCATCGCCGCGCAGACGCCGTCCGGGCTGGTGGTGCCGGTGGTCAAGCATGCCGAGGCGCGCGACCTGTGGGAGTGCGGCGCCGAGGTCAACCGGCTGGCCGAGGCGGCGAAGTCGGGCACGGCGAGCCGCGACGAGCTGTCAGGCTCGACCATCACCATCACCTCGCTCGGCGCCATGGGCGGCGTGGCGACGACGCCGGTCATCAACTATCCGGAGGTGGCGATCGTCGGCGTCAACAAGATGATGGTGCGGCCGGTGTGGGACGGCACCCAGTTCATCCCGCGCAAGATGATGAACCTGTCGTCCAGCTTCGACCATCGCGTCATCGACGGCTGGGATGCCGCTGTGTTCGTCCAGCGCATCAAGGCGCTGCTGGAAACGCCTGCGCTGATTTTCGTGGATTAGTGGGGCGGGAGGGGGGAGATCGGACGTCATGACGGGCTTCGCCAAT
>NZ_RZOF01000087.1:0-18896 GCF_003998955.1 Mesorhizobium sp. M4B.F.Ca.ET.017.02.2.1
ACTCGCCACTGATCATCACTGTCAGGTCGGTCTGCATCAGCCGCGCCAGCATGCGGTAGATGTCCTGCATGGCGGCCGAGCGACCGACCAGCGGCATCGTCTCCGGCTGGTCGTCGGCACGCGCGTCGAGCTTCGGCCGTCGCGGCTCGGCCAGCGCCCGGTTGACGATGTTGAGCAGCTCGGTCAGGTCGAACGGCTTCGGCAGATATTCATAAGCGCCGGTCTCGGAGGCGCGGATGGCGGTCATGAACGTGTTTTGCGCGCTCATCACGATGACCGGCAGCTCGGGCCGCGCCTTCTTGATGCGCGGCAGCATGTCGAAGGCGTTCTCGTCGGGCATCACGACATCGGTGATGACCAGGTCGCCCTCGCCCGCCGCCACCCAGCGCCACAACGTCGAGGCGTTCGAGGTGACGCGCACCTCATGGCCGACGCGCGACAGCGCCTGGTTGAGCACGGTGCGGATGGCCGCATCGTCGTCGGCGACCAGAATATTGCCGCGTGCGGTCATGTGCGGTCCCCTTCAGCTTCTTCTTCGACGCCGTGCGCGGTTTCCTTCCAGGCCGGCATCAGGATGCGGAAGGTGGTTCCGCGCGGCGTCGAATCGCATTCGATGATGCCGCCATGCTCGCCGACGATCTTGGCCACCAGCGCCAGACCGAGGCCCGAGCCGTTCGGTTTGGTGGTGATGAAAGGATCGAACAGGATCGGCAGTATGTCCTCCGAAACGCCGGGGCCATTGTCACGCACGCAGAATTCCAGCGGCAGGGAGACGCGGTCCTGCGTTCCCGGCACCGAGACACGGATGCCCGGCCGGAAAGCGGTCGACAGCGAGATCTCGCCCTGCGGGTCCGAGCCGATCGCCTCGGCTGCGTTCTTGACAAGGTTGAGGAATACCTGGATCAGCTGGTCGCGGTTGGCGAAGACCGGAGGCAACGATGGATCGTATTCCTCCAAGATCTTGATCCGCCTGGCAAAACCGTTCTTGGAAATCGCCTTCACGTGGTCGAGCACGACATGGATGTTGACGGGGTAGCGGTCGATCGGCCGCTCGTCCGAAAACACCTCCATGCGGTCGACGAGGGAGACGATGCGATCGGTCTCGTCGGTGATCAGCCGGGTCAGTGCGCGATCCTCGTCGGAGGCTGAGAGCTCGAGGAGCTGGGCGGCGCCACGGATACCGGACAACGGGTTCTTGATCTCATGCGCCAGCATGGCGGCAAGGCCGGTGACCGAGCGGGCAGCCCCGCGATGCGTCATCTGCCGGTCGATCTTGTCGGCCATCGACCGTTCCTGGAACATCACCACCACGGAACCGGGGAACTCCGGCACCGGCGCGACATAGAGGTCGACCATCTTCTCGATGCCGAGGCGCGGCGACGAGACATCGACCCGGTATTCGTTGACCGGCGCCAGGCGCTCGCGGACCTGGTCGACAAGCGTCAGCAGCGGGCTGCCGAAGGGCACCAGCTTCGGCAGCGTGTTGCGGGCAAGCATGGTGGCGCTGGAGCGGAAGAAATCCTCCGCGTCGGCATTGGCGAAGGTGATGAAGCCTTGGGGATCGACCATGATCACCGGCCGGCGGATGGTGTTGAGCACGATGTTTGCGGCGTCCGCCATGTCGGGGCTCTTCGGGGCGGTCGCCTTCATGCCGCGCTCCGCAGATCCGTTGCCCCAGCAATATCGGCAAATGCCTGGCGCAGTCCGCCAACGATCTCATCCGGCACGAAAGACGTGAGGATACGCTTGCGCAGCTCCGGCGAAACACCGGCCGCGTGGCGGTCGAGATACCAGCCGAGATGCTTGCGCGCCTGGCGCAACCCGCTTTCGATCCCGTAGAGGGAAAGCATGTCCGCGTGGTGGGCGATGATGTAGTCGGCCAAAGCCTGCGGGCCTGCGGGAACGCCGGACATTGTTTCGCCGGCAGCCGCGGCAGCGATACTACCTGCGATCCACGGCGCGCCATAATGCGCACGTCCGATCATCACCGCGTCCGCGCCCGATTGCTCGAGGATGACGGCCGCTTCCGCCGGCGATCCGACATCGCCATTGGCGACGACCGGGATCGAGACGGCTTCCTTGACGCGCGCGATCGCGCGCCAATCGGCCTTGCCCTGGTAGAACTGGCAGCGCGTACGGCCATGCACCGTCACCATCCTCACGCCGGCCTGTTCGGCGCGGCGCGCCAACATCGGCGCGTTGAGGGCGCTCTCGTCCCAGCCGAGACGCATCTTCACCGTCACCGGCACCTCAACGGCGCCGACCACCGCCTCGATCAGCGACAGTGCGTGGTCGAGATCGCGCATCAGCGCCGAGCCGGCATAGCCGCCCGTCACCTTCTTGGCGGGACAGCCCATGTTGACGTCGATGATGTCGGCGCCCTCGCCCGCGGCGATGCGCGCGCCTTCGGCCATATGCGCAGCCTCGCGGCCGGCAAGCTGGACCATGTGGACCGGCAGACCGGAATGGCGGATGCGCAGGTCGCAGCCAGCCCTGCCCTTGGCCAGCTCACCGCTGGCCACCATCTCCGACACGACCAGTCCGGCGCCATGCCGATGCGCGCGCTGGCGGAACGGCTCGTCGGTTATCCCCGACATCGGCGCCAGGAAGACGCGATTGCGGATACTCACGCCGCCAATATCGAGCGGCAAGGCCAATTTGGTCAATTCGGGCATGCACAAAAACCAAGCATATCGGATTTCTGCACATTCTCTAGCCAGAAGCAAGACGATGTGCAACGCGCAATGACGTCACATTAAGGCGCATTTGGGAAAAAGCCGGGCTTCGGCTTGTCCCCCGGCCAAAGCGCCGCGCGTCCTGCGGGACGCGCAACGGAGGCTTTGGGAATTCATATTTGAAGCACGATCTTTTCCGAAAACCGATTACACTTTTCGGGATCGTGCGCTAAGCCAAATCGCAATGACGGACGCAAGTAAAAATCAGGGTTTGGACGACAAGGTCGCGGTGGTTATCGTCGCGGCCGGCCGCGGCGCGCGCGCCGGGCAGGCCAATGGACCGAAGCAGTATCAGCGGATCGGTGGCCGCGCCGTCATCGCCCGCACGCTGGAGACGTTCCTGGCGCATCCGAGGACCGGTCCGGTCGTCGTCGCCATCCACGCCGACGACGGCGAGCTCTTCCGCAACGCCGCCGGCGCCAGCGCCGATCGCGTCCTTGCGGTCACGGGCGGCGATTCGCGCCAGGCCTCGGTGCGGCTCGGCCTGCTGGCGCTCAGGGACAGCGCGCCAGGCCGGGTGCTCGTCCATGACGCCGTGCGTCCCTTCGTCGACGCGACCCTGATCGACCGCACGATCGACGCCATCGGCGAGCGGCAGGGCGCGCTGCCTGCTTTGCCGGTCGCCGACACGCTGAAGCGCGAATCGGCGGCCGGTATGATCGAGGAGACCGTGTCGAGGAACGGACTGCATGCCGCGCAGACGCCGCAGGGCTTTCCCTTCTGGCCGCTTCTTGCCGCGCATGAGAAGGCCCATCATCTCGGCAAGGCCGATTTCACCGACGATGCGGCGATCGCCGAATGGGCGCACATACCGGTGAAACTTGTCCCGGGATCACCGGACAACATCAAACTCACCTGGGCAAGGGATATTGCAATGGCCGACCAGCGGCTTTCCGGTGAACGGCCGCGCTTTCCGGATATCCGCACCGGCAACGGCTACGACGTGCACGCCTTCGAACCGGGCGATCATGTCACACTCTGCGGCGTCGCCATTCCGCACGACAGAAAGCTGTCTGGCCATTCGGATGCCGACGTCGGCCTTCACGCCCTCACCGACGCGCTGCTCGCCACCTGCGGCGCAGGCGATATCGGCACGCATTTCCCGCCGTCGGATCCGCAATGGAAAGGCGCCGCCTCGAAGATCTTCGTCGAACATGCGGCCAAGCTGGTGCGCGGGCGCGGCGGACGCATCGCCAATGCCGACATCACGCTGATCTGCGAGGCGCCGCGCGTCGGCCCGCACCGCGAGGCGATGACGGCTGCCCTCGCCGCGATGCTCGGCATTGCCGGCGAGCGGATCTCGATCAAGGCAACCACCAATGAGAAGCTTGGCTTCGTCGGCCGCCAGGAAGGCATAGCCGCGATCGCCACCGCCAGCGTCGTCTTTCCAGGTGAGGTCCCCGAATGAGCAACGCTGAACTCGCGAACGCCCTGCTCCTGGCCTGCCAGCAGCGCGGCATCATGCTGGCGACGGCGGAAAGCTGCACCGGCGGCCTGATCATCGCGGCGCTCACCGACATTGCCGGCTCCTCCGCCGTGGTCGACCGCGGCTTCATCACCTATTCCAATGAGTCCAAGATGGACATGCTCGGCGTTTCCGCCGCAACGCTCGACGCGCATGGCGCCGTCTCGCGCGAGACGGTGCTTGAAATGGCGGCGGGCGCGCTGGCGCATTCGCGGGCGAGCCTCGCGCTTGCCGTTACCGGCATTGCAGGCCCGAGCGGCGGCTCGGCCGACAAGCCGGTCGGCCTCGTCTGGTTCGGGCTTGCACTGGCCGGCCAGCCGATCGTCGCCGAGCACCAACTGTTCGCCCACAAGGGGCGCGAGTTCATCCGCCACGAGACCGTGCGGCACGCGCTGGAACTGGGATTGCGGGCGCTGGACTAGACCCCTCGTTCCGGTCAGGCCGTTCTTGCGCCGTAGATCTGGTCGGCGCGTTTTTCGAACGCTTCGGCAAACATGCGGAAGGCGCGGTCGAACATCGTGCCCATCAGCGCGCCAAGAATGCGGCTCTTGAACTCGTAGTCGATGAAGAAGTGCACCTCGCAGCCGCTATCGGCCGGGTCGAAGCGCCAGATATTGCTGAGATATTTGAACGGGCCGTCGATGTATTTGACGTCGATGGCCTTCTCGTCGGGCTTCAGCAGCACCTGGGTGGTAAAGGTCTCGCGGATAGCCTTGTAACCGATGCTCATGTCGGCAAGGAGGATGGTGCGGCCGTCGCGCTCCTTGCGCGAGCGCACGCTGAGCGCTTCGCACAGCGGCAGGAATTGCGGATAGGCCTCGACGTCGGCGACCAGCGCGAACATCTCCTGCGGCGTATGGGCGACGCGGCGGGTGGCTTCGAATTTCGGCATTCGGGGATTAGCTGGTCTTTTTGAGCTGCGCTTCACGCGCCGCGCGCAGCCTGGCGAAATCCTCGCCGGCATGATGCGAGGAGCGCGTCAGCGGACTCGACGCCATCAACAGGAAGCCCTTGGTCTTGCCGATCGTCTCGAAGGACTTGAATTCCTCCGGAGTGACGAAGCGGATGACCGGATGGTGCTTCTTCGACGGCTGCAGGTACTGGCCGATGGTCATGAAGTCGACATTAGCCGAGCGTAGGTCGTCCATCAGCTGCAGGATCTCGTTCCGCTCCTCGCCTAGACCGACCATGATGCCGGACTTGGTGAAGATCGACGGGTCGAGTTCCTTGACGCGCTGCAACAGCCGGATCGAGTGGAAATAGCGGGCGCCCGGCCGCACCGTCAGGTAGTTCGACGGCACAGTCTCCAGATTGTGGTTGAAGACGTCGGGCTTCGCCGCCACGACGATCTCCAGCGCGCCGTCCTTGCGCAGGAAGTCCGGCGTCAGGATCTCGATCGTGGTCGAGGGCGCGGCGGCGCGGATGGCGCGGATGACCTCGGCGAAATGCTGCGCGCCGCCGTCGGCAAGATCGTCGCGGTCGACCGAGGTGATGACGACGTGGCTGAGGCCCATCTGCTTGACGGCATGCGCGACGCGCGCCGGTTCATCGGCATCCAGCGCGGTCGGGATGCCGGTGGCGACGTTGCAGAAGGCGCAGGCGCGGGTGCAGATCTCGCCCATGATCATGAAGGTGGCGTGCTTCTTGTCCCAGCACTCGCCGATGTTCGGGCAGCCGGCTTCCTCGCACACTGTCACCAGCTTGTGCGACTTCACGATCTCGCGTGTCTCGGCGTAGCCCTTCGAGACCGGCGCCTTGACGCGGATCCAGTCGGGCTTGCGGAGCACCTCCTGGTCCGGCTTGTGCGCCTTTTCGGGGTGCCGCACGCGCGGCGCATTGGCGATCGTGTCGAGGACAGTGACCATTTCAAACCCGGTTGCTGCGCGATCGCCTGCCCGGCGCTCGCATTCCAACGTCACTTAGGACTTTTCGGCGCAAAGAAAAAGGCCATGCTGGCGCATGCCGCCACGGCCTTTTTCGCATAGCGGTATCGATGCCGGCTAACGGCGCACCAGCCGGCCAACAAAGATCAGCAGGCAGGCGCCGATGAAGCCGGTGACCAGATAGGCGAACCAGCCGACGCCGAAAGACTGGAAATTGAGGGCTTGCAGGATTGCGTTCAGCAAGACCGCGCCGACGATGCCCATAATGATGTTCATGAAGATGCCGGTGTTGCTCTTCATCACCATCTCGGCGAACCAGCCCGCCAGACCGCCGATGATGATGGCTGCCAGCCAGCCCACGCCATTCACGTCCATATGCCAACTCCTCCTGTGACGGGTGAAAATGCATCCGGAAACGAACTGCCTTGCCGCCGAGTTCCCCACGCCTTCGCATGTGAGTCTCGAGCGGCCAATTTATCATGCGTTCAACGCGCGGCCATAGGCGTCGAGCACGCTTTCCTTCATCATCTCCGACAGCGTGGGATGCGGGAAGATGGTGTGCATCAGCTCTTCCTCGGTGGTTTCGAGGTTCATCGCCACGACGAAACCCTGGATCAGCTCGGTCACTTCGGCGCCGACCATGTGCGCGCCGAGCAACTGGCCGGTCTTCTTGTCGAAGATCGTCTTGATGAAGCCCTGGTCCTCGCCGAGCGCGATCGCCTTGCCGTTGGCGCCGAACTGGAAGCGGCCGACGCGGACCTCCTTGCCTTCGGCTTTGGCCTTGGCTTCGGTCAGGCCGACCGAGGCGACCTGCGGGTTGCAATAGGTGCAGCCGGGGATCTTCTGCTTGTCGGTGGCATGAACGCCCGGGACATTGGCGATCTTCTCGATGCAGACGACGCCTTCATGCTCGGCCTTGTGGGCGAGCATGGGCGGTCCGGCGACGTCACCGATGGCGTAGATGCCGGGCACGTTGGTCTTGCCGTAACCGTCGACGACGACGCAGCCGCGGTCGGTCTTCACCCCGAGCGCCTCGAGGCCGAGGTTCTCGATATTGCCCTGCACGCCGACGGCCGAGATCATGCGGTCGGCGGTGATCTTCTCGACCTTGCCGTCCTTCATCTCGACATGCGCTGTGACCGAGTTGGCGCCCTTCTCGACCTTGGTTACCTTGGCCTCAAGGATGATCTTCATGCCTTGCTTCTCGAACTGCTTCTGCGCGAACTTCGAGACCTCGGCATCCTCGACGGGCATCACCGCCGGCAGCAGCTCGACCACCGTCACCTCGGCGCCCATGGTGCGGTAGAAGGAAGCGAATTCTATGCCGATGGCTCCCGAGCCCATCACCAGCAACGACTTCGGCATTTCCTTCGGCACCATGGCTTCGAAATAGGTCCAGATCAGCTTGCCGTCCGGCTCGATGCCGGGCAGCGCGCGCGGCCTGGCACCAGTCGCCAGGATGATGTGCTTGGCGGTGTAGGTGCCCTCGCCCTTGACGCCTTTCGGCGCTGGCGGCTGCGGCTCCATCGGCTTCTTGGCGGTCTTGGAGACGACGATCTCGCCCGGTTTCGAAAGCTTGGCCTCGCCCCAGATGACGTCGACCTTGTTCTTCTTCATCAGGAAGGCGACGCCGCCATTCAGCCTCAGCGAGACCTTGCGCGAGCGGTCGACGACCGCGGCGGTGTCGGCGCTGACCTTGCCGCCTTCGAGCTTCAGCCCGTAGTCCTTGAGGTGGTCCGAATAGTGCATGATCTCGGCCGAGCGCAGCAGCGCCTTGGTCGGGATGCAGCCCCAGTTGAGGCAGATGCCGCCGAGATGCTCGCGCTCGACGATCGCCGTCTTGAAGCCGAGCTGCGCGGAACGCACCGCCGTGACATAGCCGCCGGGGCCGGAGCCGATGATGATGACGTCGTAGGATTCAGCCACGGGGTTTCTCCCTGATTTCTAGAGTTCCAGCATCACGCGCACCAATGGTGCCAGCGCCTTGCCGATGTTTCGGGTGTTTCGGCGTCGAGATGGACGCCGTCGAGCGGGGTGGTGACGGCGACGCTGCCGGCGTCGAAGAAGCCGCAGCCCGCCTCGTCGGCAAGTGCGGAATATTGCGGCGCCAGCCGCTTCGAGGCCTCGTCGCCGCCGGCAAACATTTCCTTGAATTCGGCATTGTCGGTGCGGCTGACCGCCGGCGGCGCGACGATGAGGATCTGGGGTGCGGCCCAACCAAACGGGTAGTCGTGGCCGCGCACGATATCGATGAGGCGCTGCATGCCCTGCTTGGCGGCGACCGGATTGCCGTGGATCCACGGCTTCATGTCGTTGGCGCCGAGCATGATGACGATCAGGTCGATCGGCGCATGGCTCATCAGTACCGTGGGCAGCACGCGAGCGCCGTTGCGGTCGGCGCCGGCGAGATGATCGTCGAAGGCGGTGGTGCGGCCGTTCAGGCCTTCGGCGATGACCTCGACGCCGTCGCCCAGCGCCGCCTTGAGAACGCTCGGCCAGCGGTCTTCCAGCGCATGGCGGCCGAGGCTGGCGGCGTTATAGCCCCAGGTCAATGAGTCGCCATAACAGAGAATTGTCTTCATGCGCTTGCCCCACCCCTGCCGAACGCTGCCGCCGAGCGCTTGAGCCGCCAGCGCACGAACAGCCATTGCACGATGATCGTCGCGACACCGGGAAGGATTAGGCCAGCGACGATCGAAAGGTCACTCGCCGTCGCCCGATTCTCGGCCGGCACGGAAAAAGTCCACCCTGCCAACGCCAGCAGTGCGAGACCGTACACGGCGAGCAGCCACCACAAACTGCGGTCGACGGCTCGCACCGGCTCGGCGAAGAACTGCACGGCGAAGAAGACGATCGTTACGGCGATGACGACAAGCACCGTCGCCGCGAACACAACTATGTACTCCTCGGTGGCACCGGTCATGACCGCGAGCCGCTGAGCCACCAGCCCGCCAGCCAGACCGGAAAGAATGAAGGCGAAAAGGCTGGTGAAGAATTTCCGCACCGCCTTTTCCCTTCTTACACCAGCATGCCCATCGGGTTTTCGATCATGCGCTTGAAGGCGCCAAGCAGTTCCGCGCCGAGCGCGCCGTCGACGGCGCGGTGGTCGGTCGACAGCGTCACCGACATGACGTTGGCGATCCTGATCTCGCCGTTCTTCACCACCGCCCGCTGCTCGCCGGCGCCGACCGCCAGGATCGTCGCATGCGGCGGGTTGATGACGGCGGCGAAATCCTTGATGCCGAACATGCCGAGATTGGAAACAGCCGTGGTGCCGCCCTGGTATTCTTCCGGCTTCAGCTTGCGGCTGCGGGCACGGCTGGCCAGGTCCTTCATCTCGTTGGAGATCGTCGACAGCGTCTTTTCGTCGGCATGGCGGATGATCGGCGTGATCAGGCCGCCGGGGATCGACACGGCGACGCCGACATCGGCATGTTTGTGCTTGACCATGGCGCTGTCGGTCCACGAGGCATTGGCATCCGGCACCGCCATCAGCGCCATCGCCATCGCCTTGATCACCATGTCGTTGACCGAGAGCTTGTAGGCGGGAACCTCGCCCTTCTCGGTCTTCTTCACCGGTGCTGCGGCATTGAGCTGCGTGCGCAGCGCCAACAGCGCGTCGAGCTCGCAGTCGAGCGTCAGGTAGAAATGCGGGATGGTGCTCTTGGCCTCGACCAGGCGGCGCGCGATGGTCTTGCGCATATTGTCATGCGGCACGAGTTCGTAGGAGCCTTCGGCAAACAGCTTCAGCACCTGGTCGTCCGACATCGGCTTCGGCGCCGGGGCGGAGGCAACAGCGGCTGCGGGAGCCTCCGGCGCGACCCTTGGGGTGGCGTTGGCGATCGCCGCGTCGATATCCGCCTTCACCACACGGCCGTACGGGCCGGTTCCAGCAATATTGGAAAGCACGATGCCCGCCTCACGAGCGAGACGACGGGCCAGCGGTGTTGCACGTGCGCCCAACGGCGATTGGCTGATCTCCCCCCTCGTGGGGGAGATGGCCGGCAGACCAGAGGCGGGCGCGGCAGAATGAGATGCTGGCGGGACAGCGCCCCCCTCTGTCGGCTTCGCCGACATCTCCCCCACGAGGGGGGAGATTGGAGCCTCATCCTGCTTCGCCACAGCATCAGCCCCATAAGCCTCGCCGTCAGCATAAATCCAGGCAACAGGCGCGCCGACGGGAATGTCGACGCCCTCCTTGCCGGTGACATCAAGCAGAATGCCGCTCGCCGGCGCATCGATTTCCATCGCCGCCTTGTCGGTCTCAATCTCGAACAGCACGTCGCCCTGCTTGACGACGGCGCCCTCGGTGACAAACCAGCGCGAGATCTGGCCGGTCGCCATGTCCATGTCGACCTTGGGAAGGATGACTTCGACGGGCATCGGCTAGCGCGCTCCCCTGACCAGATCGCGCGCCGCCGCGACAATGTCGGGCACTTGCGGAACGGTCGCCCTTTCCAGGTCGGGATTGTAGGGGATCGGTATCTCGGCGCCTCCCAGCCGCACGATCGGCGCATCGAGGAAGTCGAAGGCCTCGCTCTCGGCGATCATGGCGCTGACCTCGGCGCCGACGCCCAGCGTCTTCACCGCCTCGTAGACGCAAAGCAGCCGCGAGGTCTTCTTGACGCTTTCGATGATGGTGCGCTTGTCCATCGGCCGCACGGTCCTGAGGTCGATCACCTCGATGTCGATGCCCTCGGCTTGCAGCGCTTGCGCCGCCTCCAGTGCCTTGTGCACCATGATCGAGGTCGCGACGATGGTCAGGTCGCTTCCCTCGCGCCGGACATCCGCCTTGCCGATCGGCACCGTGTAGTGGCCCTCGGGCACCGGCCCCTTCATCTTGTAGAGCAGCTTGTGCTCGAAGATCATCACCGGATCGGGATCGGCGACCGCCGCCAGCAGCATGCCCTTGGCATCGTAGGGCGTCGCCGGCTGGATCACCTTCAACCCCGGCACATGGCCGAGCCAGGCTTCCAGGCTCTGGCTATGCTGCGCGGCCGCGCCGGTGCCCGAGCCGGCCGGGAACCGCATCACCACCGGCACCGAAACCTCGCCACCCAGCATGAAGCGCATCTTGGCCGCCTGGTTGACGATCTGCTCCAGGGCAAGCGTCGCAAAATCGGAAAACTGGAATTCGAAGATCGGCCGCAAGCCGGTCATCGCCGCGCCGACGGCGACACCGGCGCCGCCGAGTTCGGAGATCGGCGTGTCCATCACCCGGTCGACGCCGAAACGCTCGACCAGATCGCCCGTCACCTGGAAGGCGCCGCCATAGACGCCGATGTCCTCGCCCATCAGCAGGACGCGCTCGTCGGCCTCCATGGCGATCGCCATCGCCTCCTGGATCGCCTGCGCATAGCTCAGTTCGCGCACCTCGGCATCCATCACGCCAGCTCCGTATAGACGTAGTTCTGAAGATCGCCGATGTCCGGAGTGGGGCTCGCCTTGGCGAATTCGATGGCCTCGGTGATCTCCCGTCTGACAGCTTCGCGCACCGCTTCGATGCCGTTGTCGTCGATGATGCCGAATTCCTTCAGTTCAGTCTCGAACAGCGTGATCGGATCGCGGTTCGACATCCAGTCCTCGATCTCCTCCTTGCTGCGGTAGCGGTTGCGGTCGCTCTTGGAGTGGCCGCGATAGCGGTAGGTCTTGGATTCGATCAGCGTCGGTCCCTCGCCCGCCCGGGCGCGCTCGACGGCGGCATGCGCGGCTTCCGCGACTTCCGAGAAGCTGTTGCCGTTGACGATGACGCCGGGCATCGAATAGGCCGCAGCCCTGTCGGCGATGTTCCTCACAGCGGTCGAGCGGGCGGTCGATGTCGACATGCCGTAGCCATTGTTCTCGCAGACGAACACCACCGGCAGCTTCCAGATCGACGCCATGTTCAGCGCCTCGTGGAAGGCGCCCTCATTGTTGGCGCCGTCGCCGAAGAACGAGACCACCACCTTGCCGGTCTTCAGCCGTTTGGCGGAAAGCGCCGCGCCGACCGCGATCGGGATGCCGCCGGCGACGATGCCGTTGGCGCCGAGATTGCCCTTGGCGACATCGGCGATGTGCATCGAGCCGCCGCGCCCTTTGCAGTAGCCGGTGGTCTTGCCGAAGAACTCCGCGAACATCTTTTTGACCTCGGCGCCCTTGGCGATGCAGTGGCCGTGGCCGCGATGGGTCGAGGTGATCTGGTCGTCCTCGGCAAGCGGCATGCAGATGCCCATCGCGCTTGCTTCCTGCCCGATCGACAGGTGCATGGTGCCGTGGATCAGGCCGCGCATGTAACAGTCCTCAGCGCCCTCCTCGAAGCGGCGGATGAGGTACATCTTGCGCAGCACGTCCCTGAGCTGGCCGGCGTCGTAGTGCCGGTAGGCAAAGGGCAGATTGGTGGGCGCAGCCTTTTCCAGCACGGCTTTCCTGGCCATCGGTCATGCCCTCCCGTAGACCAGCTGGTCCTGTCGTGCCCTGAGCTCCGCGATCCTTGAACCCGGCGCGGGCGCCGCATTGGCATAGGTGATGAGATCGCCCTTCCTGATCGGCGCACTCACCGAGGCGCCTTGCAGCAGGCCGCAGGGAACGGCTCCGGCCGCCTTCGCCTCCGGCGCGGTCATGATCCAGGCGCGGTAGCAATACTCGCCGATCGCATCGAGCCGTTCGCCCGGCTGCATGTCCTTCTTGGCGACCGCGCAGACCTCCGCCACCGGCTTTGCCAGCGGCACCATGTCGGCCTTGCCGTAGAGGACGACGCGCGCGCAGGTCAGCGGCACTTCGAGCGAGGTCAGGTGATACGGTCGATGAAAGGTGAAATATGGGCCCTTGCCCATCTTCAGGTCCTCCATGCGCTCCGAGATGCGCGGATGCGACATGTCGGCGACGACGAAGACACCCGGCGCGACGCCCTTGCCGATCGAATAGTCGACGACGCCGACCTTCGACAGCACGCCGCCATCCTTCTGCGGCACCAGCACCTTCGACAATTCGCCAAGCGTCGCAGCGGGCCCGTGCATGCCGGGCCTGTCGGGCACCAGTCCGGTGGCATTGGCGATCGCCGCCATCTCGACCATCGTCTTGGAGCCGTCGACGAATTCCACCAGCATGCGAACATTCATGTGGCGGCGCGCGGCCTCCTCGGCATAGTCATGCGGGACGGCGTCGATGTTGAGCGGGTTGTTCTTGCCTTTGCCGGCGGCGACGATCGGATGGCCCATCGCCGAAACGAACTCGATCAGTTCCATGCAGGAGGACGGCTCGTCGCCGGCGCCGAGCGAATAGGTGACGCCCAGCCTGTCGGCCTCGCTCTTCAGATAGGCGCCGATGGTCACGTCCGCCTCGACATTCATCATTACCAGATGCTTGCCGTGCTCCATCGCCCGCAGGCCGTATTCGGCGCCGACCGCCGGAACGCCGGTGGCGTCGATCACCACATCGATCAGCTCGTTGTTGATGACGAGGTCGGCATCGCCAGTGACCGCGACCTTGCCGGCCTCGATCGCCGTGCTCATCGCCGCGACGCTTGAGACCTCGCGCGAATGGCCGCTCTCCTGAAAGGCGATATCGACCGCCTTGGCCGCCGCCGGAAGGTTGAGTTCCGAGATCGCACCGATCTCGATGCCGGTCATGTGGACGACCCTGGTCACGATGTCGGTGCCCATCTCGCCTGAACCGATCAGCCCGATGCGGATCGGCTTGCCGGACTTCGCCCGCTCGGAAAGATCGCGCGCAAGGCCGGTCGGCGCCACGTTGATGGTCATTGCTATATCCTCCCAGGGGCGTCTTGCCTCCGGTCTGACAAATACTGAACATCTGTCTCCATATCAAGACGAATGTACAAATCTTTGCGGCAAAATCCGCAGCAGGAATTGCCTGCCGGATGAGAGGTCACGCACCTCGCGAGGGCATTGCTGCTTTCCGGCCCGAGGACCGGTTGCCCTCGCCTGAAAATCAGATCGAATCGCTCGGACGTGACTGCCCGAACGCATCGCCGGGCCGTAGGGCGACAAGCCCGGCCCGTAGGCCGATTGGGCTGAACCTGCTCCCTGGACCGGAGCGCCGACAGACCGACGCAGCGGAAAACGCAAGAACGGACTCGGCGCGCCGCAGCCTATCTCGTCGCTGCCGGAGGCAGGCGGTCGAGCGCCGTTTCGCGGGGAGCGGCGAGCGCCTTCTTGATCGCCGCCCTCTCCTGCGCCATCGCCGGGAAGAGCCAGTTCGGTTCCAGGCCGACGAACTGGTCGAGGAAGGCGATCGACATGTTCGGATCCTCCTCGGCGTTTTCCCGATAGGACCACCAGACGCGCAGATCGGAGGCGGCCTTTTCGAGATCGCGGGATTGCCCGAACTCCTGTTCCTGGACCGCGGCAATGCCGCAGACGCAGAAATTCGTATAGAGAAAGCCTTCCGGCCAGAACCGCGCGATCTCGAGCGTGGCCTTGTCATCCGCCTCGCTCGTCCCGGCATCCGAAACCATGACCGCCGGCTTGGTCCGGATCAGCTCGCGCAGGGCTAGCCCCGCGACGAAGACGATGTAGTCGGCCCGGTCGATCGCTGCCGAATCGTCCTGCTGGTCGATCGCCGCCAGCCAGTCGAAGAAGACCTGGTTCAACAGCTTGTCGTCGATCCGGTAAGAGAACCCAAAGTGCTCCTTCACCAGTTCCGCATTGTTCCGGAAGGCCTTGGAAAACCACCGCAATTGGCGGAGCCGGTGCCGCAGGTCGGGTATCGAGGACAATTTGTCCTTGGGTGTCAGATCCATTGTCCAGTTCCAACTGAGGCGCCCGCGATACCCAACCGCGACAGGGCATCAACATGTACATCTGTTGCACAAAAAATGCAAAGGTTCATCTCCGCCAATTTCGCGACAACCTCTCGCGAACGACCCGCTACGGAAGATGCGGGATCAGATCGGCAAAGACCCGCGCCAGGTCTCCAGGCCGATCCTGGCTTGCCAGCGCCTTGCTGAACAGCACGTAGCGCGCGTCGACCGCAGCGCAGACGCCCGCATAGATATCGTCATCCGCCGTGACGTCGGCGCTATAGCTGGCGACGGCGGTGGCCAAGGCGAGTGCCGCCGCGACATATATGCCCGTGTCCAGCATCCGGCCGCTGGCCGCGTCATCGATGTATCGCGGCGACTCGACCGGACGGGCGCGAAGAATGGCATGGGCCATGGCGGCCGCCTGCAGGGCAATGTCGTCGAGCGAGGCATCGTCGGTGCCTTTCGATCGGCCGGCCGGGGCCGGCTGCTCGGTTCTGGCCGCGAGGCGATGGGCTTCGCCGAACAGTTCCTCGCTCAGCCGCGGATTGGCGACCCCTTTCGCCAACAGGATCTGCTTGGCGGCGAAATAGCAGTCGCGCGCGAACAGCGCCTGGGAGGTCGCATTCTCGGTATCGAAGTAACGGCCAAGCGGATAGGCGGACGCGCTGCCGAAATGCGCCTTGGGGTCGGAAGAGAGCAGCCCAATGGCGACAGATTCCAATGCCGAAAGCGCGCTGTCGGAGAAGTCGGCGATCGCCGTCACCAGCCCGGCCGGGCCGGCGGCGCGGTCGCTCCGTTCTGGCGATTGGTCGTCCTGCCCCTTGCGGGTGGTCGCACGCATTTCGCGCGCCACGAACCGGGCGTCGCGCAAGCGCTCCTTCACCTTGGTCCGCAGTTCCTCCGGCAAAAACGGCGCCATCACCTCGGTCCCTTTGACTGCCAATCGCTACTCCTTGCAAAGATAGACAATTATGGGCTGCAAAGCTATGACATCGTCATCCGCGCATCCTGTGTTCCGGCTGTGACAGGTGGGCTGGAAGACGGGAGCCAAGGGACCATGCGCCAGAGGAAACGGGGCTCGAAAGATCCCGAGATGCCGTTTGGCGAGAATGTCCGCGGCTCGAGTCAGGCCGACCGCGTCCGCATCCGGACCGCCTGGATGTACTATGTCGAGCAGCTCACCCAGAGCGAAATCGCGGCCATCCTCAATGTCGGCCGGGTGACCGTCGTCAGGCTTCTGGCCGATGCCCGCGCCCGCAACGAAATCAAGATCACGATCAACGCCAAGGTCGCCGACACGACCGAGCTGGAGCGCGGCCTCGAGGAACTGTTCGACATCCAGAAGGCAATCGTGGCGCCGCTGTCCGGCCCGCAAGCCGATCCGGTGCCCGTCATCAGCGCCGCGGCGGGCGATTATATCTCGCAGATCGCGACATCGAACATGCGCGTCGGCGTCGGCTGGGGACGGACCCTCTACAACACCTTGCCCTTCATCAAGGGCCAATCGCTCACCGGCTTCCGCGTCTACTCGCTGCTGGGCGGCATCATCCAGGCGCGCCGCTTCAATCCGGCCGAGTTCGCCTGGCAGCTGGCCGAGCTCTTCCAGGGCGAGGGCTTCCTGGTGCCGGCCCCGGCGATCGTCGACAGCGTCGAGACGAAGCGCACCCTGATCGAGCGCTGCGGCCTCAACACCATCTTCGAAATGGCCGAGGATCTTGACGCCGTGCTTCTCAGCGTCGGCGGAACCACGTCGACCGCCACCTCGTACCAGGTCGGCTACCTGACCGATGCCCAGCACGACTCGCTGGTTGCGGCCGGCGCGATAGGCGACCTTTTGTTCCACTTCTTCGACGAGCGCGGCAATCTCATCGATCACGAGATCAACGACCGCGTCATGTCGGTCGGCCTCGACCGACTGCGCCGGGCACCGATCCGCCTGCTCGCATCCGGCGGGCCGGAGAAAGTGGGCGCCCTGATCGGGGCGATGAAGCTGGTCAACCCGACGGTTTTCATCACCGACGAGGTCACCGCGGCGAGCATGATCGAAAAGACGCGGCTGAACGGATCGCGGAAGAAGGCATAGAGCGCCGGACGGCGCGGCCGGCGCCCGAGCCGAGCCTCAGGCGGCGAGCGTGTTGGTCTTTTTCCTCGTGCGCCGCGCAAAGTCCATCGTGTGCTCGAACGACACCACTCCGGCCTGGCTGCCGAGCCCGGTTGCGTTCAGCGCCGAGGTCGCCTGCGCCAGCGTGACCGCGCTTTCCGCGTCGAGCCCGCGGTGCAGGCCCGCCGCGAAGCCGGCGTTGAAAGCATCGCCGCAGCCGCAGGTGCAGACCACATCGACCTCGAAGGCCGGGATATGGAAGCGCGTGCCGTCGGCATGGTGATAGTAGGCGCCGTGTTCGCCAAGCGTCAGGATGCAGCAGCCCACGCCGCGATCGAGCATGAAGCGCGCCACGTCCTGCGTGTCGGTGAGACCGGACAGTAGCCGCGCCTCCTCGACCGAGGGCAGGAAATAGTCGACATGCGGCAACAGCCTTGCGATCATCGACATGTCCTCATGCCTCGCGGAAGCGACGTCGAGCGTGGTCACGCAGCCGCGCTTCTTAGCGCGCGCCAGAAGGTCGACGGTCGGCTCGCCATCCATGCGATCCATCAGGCCCGCGCCGCCGACATGCACGAACGATGCATCGAGCACCCGCTCGAACTGGTCCGGCGTGACTTCGAAGAAGCCGGTCGCGCCCTTCATGTGCATGGCCGGCCGCTGGCCGTTGTCCTGGACCGCGACGATGCTCGATGAGGTGCCGACACCGTCGATGCGCTGCATCATGCTGGTGTCGACGCCGTAGCGGTTGAGCCGGCCAAGCACCCAGTCGCCCATGTCGTCGGCGCCGACGCCGCCGACGCCGAGCACCTTCATTCCGTATTTCGCCGCCACGATCGCCGCCGCCCCGGCGGCGCCGGAAACGGCGATGGTGATCTCCTCGAGGAAATCGAATTCGGTCGGACCCGGAATGCGGCGCACCGGCCGGCCGAGGCAATCGAAGGTGAAGAAGCCGATGGAGGCGTAGTCGTAGAGCACGGTGATTCCCGTCAGTTGAGGCGGATGCGCTGGCCCGATTCCGCGTCGAAGAAATAAAGCCGCTCTGGGTCGAGCTCAATGGCGATCGAGGTGTCGAGCGGCTGCCGGAAATCCCGGTCCGCCTTCACCTCGACGACCATCGCATCGGTGCGAACCGAAAGGAAGGTCTGGTCGCCGGTCGGCTCGAGCCCGTAGAGCTGCCCCTTGAGATGAGCGGCGTTGCCGGTCGCCACTTTCGCGTCCTCGGGCCGCACGCCGAGAATGACGGCCCGGCTGTCCGGCAGGTTGATGCCGGCGACCTCGACCCCCGGAGCGGAAAACCGCTTGCCGCGCACCTCGCCCTTGATCAGGTTCATGGGCGGCGAGCCGATGAAGCCGGCGACGAAGGTGTTGTTGGGATTGCTGTAGATCTCGTCGGGCGTTCCGAGCTGCTGGATACGCCCCTTGTCCATGATGACGATCCTGTCGGCGAGCGTCATCGCCTCCACCTGGTCGTGGGTGACGTAGATGGTGGTGATCTTCAGCTGGCGCTGGACATGCTTCAGCTGCACCCGCATCGCATTGCGCAGCTTGGCGTCGAGATTGGACAGCGGCTCGTCCATCAGGAACACGCGCGGCTGCCGGACAATGGCGCGGGCAGGGGCCGCGCGCTGCCGCTGTCCGCCCGACAGCGCGCCCGGCTTGCGGTCGAGGTAGGCTCCGAGCTCGACCATGTCGGCGGCCCGGCGCACCCGCGCGTCATGCTCGGCCTTCGGGATGCCGCGCATCCTGAGCGGAAAGCGGATGTTTTCGTAGACGGTCATGTTTGGATAGAGCGCGTAGCTCTGGAACACCATCGCCACGTCGCGGTCGCGCGGATCGAACTCGTTGACCAGTTCGCCGTCGATCCAGATTTCGCCCGAGCTCAAATCGTTGAGGCCGGCGATCATGCGCATCGTCGTGGTCTTGCCGCACCCCGACGGCCCGAGGAAGACCATGAACTCCTCGTCGC
>NZ_RZOF01000088.1:0-18867 GCF_003998955.1 Mesorhizobium sp. M4B.F.Ca.ET.017.02.2.1
TGCTGTGCCCGCCGACATAGCTGCCGTTTCCGCCTGTGACATGCGCGCCTTCTCTGAAGGTCGGCAAAAACAAACGCCGAAGAACAAACCCGACCATGCAGGCGAAGGCCAGAAGCAGAATTCCAATATGTATCCAACCGGTCTGGGTCATCCGACTTCACCTTTATTTCCGTTTTCTGGGCGTCAATTCAATAGCAGGGAGTGGATCTGATCGCCATGACCGACATCGCCACCTACAACTTCGCCTATCTCGACGAACAGACAAAGCGGATGATCCGCCGCGCCATTCTCAAGGGCATCGCCATCCCCGGCTACCAGGTGCCCTTCGCCTCGCGCGAGATGCCGATGCCCTATGGCTGGGGCACCGGCGGCGTCCAGGTCACCGCCTCGATCATCGGCCCGGACGACGTGCTGAAGGTCATCGACCAGGGCGCCGACGACACCACCAATGCCGTCTCGATCCGCGCCTTCTTCAAGAAGGTCGCCAATGTCGCGGTGACTACCGACACCGCCAGCGCCACCATCATCCAGACCAGACATCGCATCCCCGAGCATCCGCTCACCGCAGGCCAAATTCTGGTCTATCAGGTGCCGATCCCCGAGCCGCTGCGCTTCCTCGAGCCGCGCGAGACCGAAACGCGCAAGATGCATGCGCTTGAGGAATACGGCCTGATGCATGTCAAACTCTACGAGGACATCGCCAGGCACGGCCGCATCGCCACCACCTACGCCTATCCGGTCAAGGTCGAGGGCCGTTATGTGATGGACCCGTCGCCGACGCCGAAATTCGACAATCCGAAAATGCATCGGTCGCCGGCTTTGCAGTTGTTCGGCGCCGGCCGCGAAAAGCGCATCTATGCCGTGCCGCCATTCACCGACGTGGTCAGCCTCGACTTCGAGGACCATCCGTTCGAGGTGCAGACCTTCGACCAGCCCTGCGCGCTCTGCGCGGCGGAGAATGTCTATCTCGACGAGGTCATCCTCGACGACCGTGGCGGCCACATGTTCGTCTGCTCCGACACCGACCACTGCGAGAAGCGGCGTGAGGAAGGCCATCGCGGCCACCTAGCGCCTGACGCCCAACTTGCTCTCGAAAGAACGGAGCCGGCCGAATGACCGACGAACCGCTGCTGCGCGTCTCGGCGCTGTCCAAATTCTACGGCTCGCGCGTCGGCTGCGAGACTGTCAGCTTCGACCTCTGGCCCGGCGAGGTGCTGGCGGTGGTCGGTGAATCCGGCTCCGGCAAGACGACGCTGCTCAACTGCCTGTCGACCCGGCTGCTGCCCTCTTCCGGCACCGCCAGCTACCGCATGCGCGACGGCCAATGGCGCGAGCTTTACCGCATGAGCGAGGCCGAGCGTCGTTTCCTGATGCGCACCGACTGGGGTTTTGTCCACCAGAACCCGGCCGATGGACTGCGCATGACGGTATCTGCCGGCGCCAATGTCGGCGAAAGGCTGATGGCGGTCGGCGACCGCCACTACGGCAGGATCCGCGCCACCGCCGTCGACTGGCTGTCGCGCGTCGAGATCGACGAGGACCGCATCGACGACGAGCCGCGCGCCTTTTCCGGCGGCATGCGCCAGCGCCTGCAGATCGCCCGCAACCTAGTGACCGGGCCGCGCCTGGTGTTCATGGACGAGCCGACCGGCGGCCTCGACGTCTCGGTGCAGGCGCGCCTGCTCGACCTGCTGCGCGGGCTGGTCACCGACCTTGGCCTGGCGGCCATCGTCGTCACCCACGACCTCGCCGTGGCGCGACTTCTGTCGCAGCGCATGATGGTGATGAAGGACGGCCATGTCGTCGAAAGCGGACTGACCGACCGCGTGCTCGACGACCCACGCGCGCCCTATACGCAGTTGCTTGTTTCTTCGATTTTGCAGGTGTGATGATGGCGCCAGGTCACCCCCCTCTGTCACGGGCTATCTGCAACGTTGGAGATTGGCGAAACCGCACGAGGCCGCCCCTTCTCCCGCCGATCGGCGACAATAGGAGGACCTTCTGATGCCCACCCCTCTCGTTGTCTCCGACGTCGCGAAAAGCTTCACCATGCATCTGCGCGACGGCATCCGCTTGCCGGTCGTCGCCGGCGTGTCGTTCTCGATCCGCGCCGGCGAATGCGCCGTGCTCGGCGGCCCGTCCGGCGCCGGAAAAAGCTCGATCCTGAAGATGCTCTACGGCAACTACGCCGTCGACGAAGGCCAGATCATCGTCCAGCACGAGAACGGCCTGATCGATCTCGCCAGCGCCAGCCCGCGCACGGTGCTTGCCGTGCGCCGGCAAACGATCGGCTATGTCAGCCAGTTCCTGCGCACGGTGCCGCGCGTCTCGGCCTTCGACGTCGTCGCCGAGCCGCTGGTCGAGCGCGGTGAGGAACGCGAGGCAGCACGAGAAAAGGCCCGCACCTTGCTTACCCAGCTTAACCTACCGGAAAGGCTCTGGGCCTTGCCGCCGGCGACGTTCTCCGGCGGCGAACAGCAGCGCGTCAACATCGCGCGCGGCTTCATCACCGAGCATCCGATCCTGCTGCTCGACGAGCCGACCGCCTCGCTGGACGCCAGGAACCGCGACGTGGTGGTCGAGTTGATCGCCGCCAAGAAGGCGGCCGGCGTCGCCCTGCTCGGCATCTTCCACGACCAGGACGTGCGCGAGGCGGTCGCCGACCGCGTCATCGACGTCACCGCTTTCGCCGCAGGCAGGATTGCCGCATGACAAGGAAATTGTCGGAGACGCCGCTGGTTCATCCGACCGCGCAGGTCGAGAACTCGACGCTTGGCCGCTGGACCGAGATCGCCGACCGCAGCCGGGTTTCGGAAAGCGAGCTCGGCGACTATTCCTACATGATGCAGGACTGCGCCGTTTGGTGCGCGACCATAGGCAAGTTTTCCAACATCGCGGCCAGCGTGCGCATCAACGCCACCAACCATCCGACCTGGCGGCCGACGCTGCACCACTTCACCTACCGCGCCTCCGACTACTGGGACGATGCCGAGCACGAAAGTGAATTCTTCGCAGAGCGCCGTGCGAAACGCGTCACCATCGGTCACGACACCTGGCTCGGCCATGGCTCGACCATCCTGCCCGGCGTCACCGTCGGCGACGGCGCGGCGGTCGGCGCGGGCGCCGTGGTGTCGAAGGACGTCGCGCCCTACACCATCGTCGGCGGCGTGCCGGCGAAGCCGATCCGCGAACGCTTCGACCGCCGCACCGCCGAACGCTACCAGGCGCTCGCCTGGTGGGACTGGGACCATGCCCGGTTGCGCGCGTCGCTCGACGATTTCCGCGCGCTTTCGGCAGAGGCTTTCCTGGAGAGGTATGGTTGACATTCACGGGAACGTGGTGTGGTCGTACAGTAATTTAATCTCGCTATATCAAACATCTCCTAGGGCCAGTCGTGTGGAAGGAGATCATTTCGTGGCTATACTGTTTATACCGGCGTGCATTGGGTTGGCGCTGGTTGTATTGGGGATTTGGGTCGTTCGGAGCCAGGTAAACCGCTGGAGTCGGTCCGACCGAGTCTCGTCCATTGTCTTGACCATCTTGGGCTTGGGCCTGGCAGCGGTAGGGGTGCTAATTCTCTTCGTGTTGGCGCCCATCTCCCGGTAGAACTGCCTCAACTGCTAGTGAGACCGCTAGCTTCGATACCTATGCCCAGGACGACGCCCCTAGATTCACATCTTTGACATACGAGTCGGACAAGAGGCGATCTCGCCAGGGAGATCGCCATGCTCGACAAAGCCAGACCCTCGCTCGCCGGCTTCTTCGAAGGCACCAACCCCGCGCCGCCGGTGCATCTCGGCACCCGCTACGACACGGCGGGCAATTTCCTGTTCGAGCCTGGCAACACCGTTGTCTCCCATCTCGTAGCCGGCTCACCCTCCGAAGCCGCTGTAGTCGCAGTGCGCGAGCGCATGCGCGCCATGCCCGACGCCGACCGGCTTGTCTTCACCCCGGTCTCCAGCCTGCATATGACGCTGTTCCAGGGCATCATCGAGCGCCGCCGCCGGCTCCCCTATTGGCCTCGGGATGTGCCGCTCGACACCAGCATCGACGACATGACCCGCCTTTATCTGGAGCGCCTGAAGGGCTTCGCGGGGAGCGGCGCGTTCAGGGTCAAGGCCATCGGTATCACCCCGAACGGCCTCACCGTCGCCGGCGCCTCGGAGGAAGACCGGCGCATCCTCCAGGCCTGGCGCGACGCGCTGTCGGTGCCCTTCGGCTATCGCCATCCCGACCATGACACCTACGTCTTCCACATCACCTTCGCCTACCAGATCCGCCGCCTTGCCGACGAGCGGGCGGCGGCGTGGCAGGATCTGTTCGATGACTGCCTGTCCTTCCTCGACCGCGAGGCGCCGGTCATCGAACTCCACCCGGCGGCCTTTTGCAGCTTCCGTGACATGGAGCATTTCGAGGAGCTCCTGGTCCTCGGCTGATGACTGCTACCGCGCAGCTGTGGGCGGTAACAAAACTGACATCAATCCGACACCGCAGGTTCATGGGGCTGCGCTAGCCAAGGTTAACAGACCCTGTAACCGACTGGACTGGAGCCTAGCCCCATGTCAGCAGCCTCTGCCACGCTCGAAATCCGCGGTGTCAGCCGACGATTCGGCAAGAACACCGCCGTCAGCGCCGTCGACCTGTCGATCCCGCAGGGCCAGATGGTCGGCATCATCGGCCGTTCCGGCGCCGGCAAGTCGACGCTTCTGCGCATGATCAACCGTCTCATCGACCCCAGCCAGGGGTCGATTTTTTTTGACGGCGCCGAAGTCTCGGCGCTGCAGGGCTCGCCGCTTAGGCGCTGGCAGCGCGACTGCGCCATGATCTTCCAGCAGTTCAACCTGGTGCCGCGCCTCGACGTGCTGACCAACGTGCTGCTTGGCCGGCTAAACCACCGCTCGACGCTGTCCAATCTGTTCGGCATTTTCTCGCGCACCGAATGCGCCGAGGCGGTTGCGGCGCTTGAACGCCTCGACATCGCCCGCACCGCGCTGCAGCCGGCTGGCACGCTGTCCGGCGGCCAGCAGCAGCGCGTGGCGATCGCGCGCGCCATGATGCAACAGCCGAGGGTGCTGCTCGCCGACGAGCCGATCGCCTCGCTCGACCCGCTCAACGCCAAGGTGGTGATGGACTCGCTGCAGGACATCAACCTACGCGAAGGCATCACCGTCATCACCAATCTGCACACGCTGGACACGGCGCGGGCCTATTGCAACCGCATCATCGGGATGGCCGCCGGCAAGGTCGTGTTCGATGGCGCGCCCGAGGATCTCGACCGCGACGCCGTGCGCCTCGTCTATGGCGCGGATGCGAATGGCGCCGATATCTCCGAGGCCATCACGTCGACCAGCGTCACCTTCAAGCCGAAGATCACCGCATCCGCCGGACCGCTCGAGCCCGCATTCCCCGGCTACTAGTCGATGCTTTCGAACCGTCCACGCTGACGAAGAGCGGCAACCGGTTCGGCAAGGATCATGGCCAAGCAAACGAGCAACCCGGATCGCCCGCCCGCGTCAAAGGCAGCTGTCAAAATTCGAACGTCGCCGGCGCGAGGCCGGAACAACAGGAGAGAGATCCAAATGTTTAGGAAGATGGTTTTTGGCGCCGTATCACTGCTCGCCATCGCGACGAGCGCCGCTCATGCCGCCGACGTCAAGGAATTCCGCGTCGGCATCCTCGGTGGCGAGAACGAGACGGACCGGCTGCGCAACTACCAGTGCCTGGCCGACCATTTGAAGGCCGAATTCGGCTTCGAGAAGGTCTCGCTGTTCCCGGCCGCCGACTATGACGGCGTCATCCAGGGCCTGCTCGGCGGCACGCTCGACTTCGCCGAGCTCGGCGCTTCCGGCTATGCCAGCGTCTACATCAAGGACCCGAAGGCGGTCACCCCGATCCTCACCACCCAGCAGACCGACGGCGCCACCGGCTATTATTCGATCGGCCTGGCGTTGAAGTCGTCGGGGATCACCGACATCAAGTCGGCCAAGGGCAAGAAGCTCGGCTATGCCGATCCGGACTCGACCTCCGGCTACCTGATCCCGCTGACCCAGATCCCTAAGGACACCGGCCAGTCGAACGAAGCCTTCTTCGCCTCGACCCAGTTCAATGGCGGCCACGAGAACAACGTTCTCGCCGTCCGCGACGGCAAGGTCGACGTCGCGGTGGACGATTCCTCCGGCATCGGCGATTTCAAGAACGGCTACACCTCCGGCACCTTCCACAAGGAAGTCGCCAAGGGCGCCGTCGACCCGAACGACTTCGTCGAGGTCTGGCGCTCCGGCCTGATCCCGAACGGCCCGCTGGTCGTGCGCACCGCGCTCGGCGACGACATGAAGGCCAAGCTGACCGCGTTCTTCACCGCGCTGCCGACGAAGGACAAGCCCTGCTTCGAGGGCGTCGAGGGCGGCGACTTCACCGGCTACGTTCCGGTCAAGCCGGACTTCTACAACGTCATCGTCGAAGCCCGCAAAGCCGCCATCGGCGGCTGACGGCATCAGGAAAAGGGGCGGCGCCAAAAAACGCCGCCCCTTTTGCATCTCCCGATCATGACCTCAGCGACAATCCACTCTGACGCGACGCGCCTGGCGGCCGATGCCTGGCGGCGCCAGACGTCCTTGCGCCGGCTTTACACCGGCCTCGGTGTCGGCCTGCTTTTTGTCGCCATGTGCGCGACCATGTGGTTCGCCGACGAGGCCAATGCCGGCCATTTCCTCGACCGGCTGCCGCACATACTGGACTTCCTGAGCTGGCTGATTCCCAAGGACTGGAACGACGTCTGGCGCGCCCTGTTCGACGTCGCCTCGCCGCATGACACCGGCACCCAGGAATTCAACTTCCCGCTCGGCCGCGTCCCTGTCTGGGGCGGATTCTACATCCCCGAATATTTCGAGCTGATGCTGACCACGGTCAACGTGGCGCTGGTCTCGACCTTCGTCGGCTTCGTCTTCGCCGTGCCCTTCTCCTTCATCGCCGCGCGCAACCTGACGCCGAGCCCGGCGCTCAGGCTCGTCGTCAAGCGCTTCATGGAACTGCTGCGCGCCTTCCCCGAGATCGTCATTGCCGGCCTGTTCGCGGCCATCGTCTCGATCGGCCCGGTCGCCGCCATCATCGCCATCGGCCTGCATTCGATCGGCGCGCTGGGCAAGCTGTTCTACGAGATCAACGAGAACATCGACATGCGCGCCGAGGAGGGCTTGCGGGCGGTCGGCGCCAACTGGTTCGAGCGCATCCGCTTCGCCGCCCTGCCGCAGGTGCTGCCCAATTTCATGTCCTACACGCTGCTCAGGATCGAGATCAACGTGCGCATCTCGACGATCATGGGCGCGGTCGGCGGCGGCGGCATCGGCGAGGAGCTGAAGCTCTCCATCTCGCGCGGCTTCGGCGCCAAAACGCTGGCGCTAGTGCTGCTCTTGTTCACCACCATCTTCATCGTCGACCAGTTCTCCGCCTGGCTGCGCCGCAAGCTCGTCGGCGAGCAGGCCTTTCTGATGAGCGCCTGATATGGCCATAACCGCCGACGACATCCTGTCGATCGAGGAACGCTACCCGCACGTCTTCCGCCGGCCGCTCTACAAGCGTTTCGGCCCGCTGTTCCTCATCGCGGGGACCATCCTCTATCTCGCCTATGCCTTGTGGTTCTTCAGCATGCCGCAGGTGCTGCGCGACTCCTATTGGGAGCGCCTGCCGCTCTTCCTGGCGCAATGGATCAGCTACGATTTGCAGCCGGAGTTTCGCCTCGACCAGCCGGAGATCACGCCGAAATATCCGCGCTTCTCGGCGCTGGGCGAGAACCCCAATCCTGACTGGGTGATCAGGAACCCGGACGGCACCTTCACCGTGCTGATCGACGGACCGGCCAAATCCGTCACCTTTGACAAGACCAAAGCCGTGATTGTTGCCAACGGCCAGACGGTGCCCGTGTCGCTGACCGGCGGCAAGCCGGTGATCTCGGGCCCGGTGCCCGACTGGATCACCGCGCATGACGACGAAATTGTCGCCAAAATGGGCTTCGTCGGCGAGGTGCGCGTCACCGTCGACCGCGTCAAGGCGCGCAAGCGCTTCCTCGGCTGGGCGAATTTCGTCTTCGACACGCGCTCGCCCTTCTTCGGCAAGCCGGCCGGCGAAGTGGTCTCGCTGCTGGTTTCCGGCCCAGAGCTCAAGCCTGGAACATCGAACATCGCGCTTGCCGCCGACAACATCTGGAACAACGCCCAATGGCAGCATGGCGATGTCTGGACGAAGCTCTTGCAGACCATCGTCATGGCCTTCCTCGGCACGCTGCTCGGCGGCATCGTCGCCTTCCCGCTCGCCTTCTTCGCCGCCCGCAACATCACGCCGAGCGGGCTGCTCAGCCAGGTGCTGAAACGCTTCTTCGATTTCATGCGCTCGGTCGACATGCTGATCTGGGCGCTGTTCTTCACCCGCGCCTTCGGACCCGGCCCGTTGGCGGGAAGTGCCGCGATCTTCTTCACCGAGATCGGCACATTGGGCAAAACCTATTCCGAGGCGCTGGAGAACATCGACGACAAGCCGCGCGAAGGCGTGCAGTCGACCGGCGCCAATGGCTTGCTGGTGCAGCGCTACGGCGTGCTGCCGGAAGTGGTGCCGGTCATCATCAGTCAGACGCTCTACCAGTGGGAATCCAACACCAGAGGCGCCACCATCATCGGCGCCGTCGGCGCCGGCGGCATAGGCCTGAAGCTCTGGGAAGCGATGCGCACCAATTCCAACTGGGCCAACGTCTTCTACATGGTGCTGCTGACGCTGGCCGTCGTCTTCATCTTCGACAACATCTCGAACTTCCTGCGTCGGAGGCTCAGCCGCACGCTGCATGACTACAACCAACTGCAGGCCGAGCGGGGCTAATTTTGTGACCCCTAAGTGCGGGTATCGTAAAGTGCCGCGCCAAGGGTCGACCCCCACTCCGTCGAGCTGCGCTCGACACCTCTCCCCCGATCGACGGGGAGAGGAAAGGCCAGAACTTAGCAGCCCGGGCTCCCTTCCTCTCCCTCCGGAGGGGGGAGAGGTGGCTCGGCGAAGCCGAGACGGAGTGGGGGAACCACCCAGCAACCGCTGCGAACGCAGTAGAAAATTGACCAAGCGCAGGCCCTAAGCCGCCTTCTTCCACCCATCCCTGATATGCTTGTACCCCTCCCGATACACAGCCTCCGGGCTCTCGGCAAAATCCCGCCAAACCTTGGTCGCCGCAGCCAGATCCTTCAGCGAACGCCCGAAGGATTCGATGGTCAGCCAGTCGTCGTAACCGCTCTTGCGGATGGCCGAGAACGTCTCCTTCCAGGGAATATTGCCCCGGCCCGGCACCCCGCGATCATTCTCTGAAATGTGGATGTGGACGACATTCCGGCGATTGCGCGTATAGGCGCCGATCGGATCGGCTTCCTCGATGTTGGCGTGGAACGTGTCGTACATCGCCTTGATGTGCGGCCGGTCGATCACGTCGATATGCTCGGATAAATCGTCCATCGTGTTGAAGAGATAGCATTCGAAGCGGTTGAGCGCCTCCAACCCGATCGTCACCCCCGTCTTGCCGGCATGGTCGCCGATGGCGCGCTGCGAAGCGATCGAGCGCTTCTTCTCGGCGGCCGTCGGGCCGCTGCCGGAAAAGGCGCCGAGCGTCGAATGCAGCGGGCCGCTCAGCCTGTTCGCGCCAAGTGCGGCGCTGCAGTCGATCGCCCATTTCATGTAGTCGATGCCGGTCTTGCGCGTCGCGGCGTCCGCCGAGATCAGGTTCATCGCCGGATCGCCCATGGCCGAGACCGCGGTGCGCTCCAGGCCGATGCGATCGAGCAGCTCGCCAAGTTTCTTGTAGTCGTCGGGCGCGCCGGAAAACACCGGGATTTCGACGCCGTCGAAGCCGGTCGCCTTGATGTCTCTCAGCAGCGCTTCATGCTTCTTCGAGACGCTGGTCGTCCACAGGAACATGCACATGCCGATTTTCATCGACCCCTCCCCATCACCTTCGATCAAGGGGGGATGAGATTCAGGTCAGGCCGAGTCGAGAACGGTGGCTTCCGAGAACCGGAGCGGAGCGCACTTAAGTACGCGAGCACCGGAAGCGCAGGAAGCCGCCGTTCGCAGACCGGCCTCGCCTGAATATCGACACCCCTAGAGCTTCGTCCACGCCCCATTCTTCTTCGACGACTTCACGCAGGCCTCGATGAAGGCCATGCCTTCAACGCCGTCGGCAATCGTCGGGAAGACGACATCCTTTGCCGGCTTGCCGCCCTTCCTGCGCGCCGCGCGGATGGCGCGGGCGGCCTCCTGATAGATGTTGGCGAAACCTTCCAAATAGCCTTCCGGATGGCCCGAGGGAACACGGGTCACACGCCCGGCGGACGGCAGCGCGCCGGCGCCGGCGCGGGTCAAAAGCTGCTTCGGTTGGCCGAACGGCGTATACCACAAGTAGTTCGGATCGGCCTGCACCCATTCCAGCCCGCCCTTCGAGCCGTAGATGCGCAGCTTCAGCCCGTTCTCGTGGCCGGGCGCCACCTGGCTGGCCCAGATCATGCCCTTGGCCGGATGCGCCTTGCCGACCGGCTTGAAGCGCAGCATGACGTTGATGTTGTCGTCGAGCTGCCGCCCCGGCACGAAGGCGTCGAGATCGGCCGACAGCGTATCGAGCTCCAGCCCGGAGACGAAGCGCGCCAGGTTGTAGGCATGCGTGCCGATGTCGCCGAGCGCGCCGCCGGCGCCCGCCTGCTTCGGGTCGGAGCGCCACGCCGCCTGCTTCTGGCCGGTCGCGGCGAGGTCCTCGGTCAGCCAGTCCTGCGGATATTCCGACTGTACGATGCGGATGTCGCCGAGCTGGCCCTTGGCCACCATCTCGCGCGCCTGCCTGATCATCGGATAGGCGGTGTAGTTGTGGGTGAGCACGAACACCTTGCCGGTCTTCTCGACCAGGGCGGCAAGCTTCTTCGCCTCGGCGAGCGTGGTCGCCAGCGGCTTGTCGCAGATGACGTGGATGCCGGCCTCGAGGAACGCCTTGGCCGCCGGCACATGCACGTTGTTGGGGGTGACGATCGCCACCGCCTCGATGCCGTCGGGCCGCTTCGCCTCGGCCTTGGCCATTTCGGCGTAGGAGCCGTAGCTGCGCGCCGGATCGAGCCCGAGCTCGGCGGCCGATGCCTTTGCGCGTTCCGGGTTGGCAGACAGCGCGCCGGCCACCAGGACGAAGTCGTTGTCCAGCCTGGCCGCGATCCGGTGCACCGCGCCGATGAAGGCGCCTTGCCCGCCGCCGACCATGCCATAGCGGATCGGGCCGCCTCCCGTTTCTGACTTCGATGCGCCGACCATTCCTGTCTCCCTCGTTGGTGCTTGCCTCCCCTCGAGGGGAGGTCGATCCGGGCAGCGGATCGGGTGGGGTTGCCGGGCGTGGAGTTCGAGCCGACCCCGCCCGGCCCTTTGGGCCACCCTCCCTTCGAGGGGGAGGGAAGGAAGTACTAGATTCCCATCATCGCGCGCAGCGCCTTCTTGTCGGTCGCGCCGCCGGCGAAGTCGTCGAACGCCTTCTCCGTCACCCGGATGATGTGATGCTGGATGAAGGGCGCGCCTTCGGCGGCGCCATCCTCCGGATGCTTCAGGCAGCATTCCCATTCCAGCACCGCCCAGGAATCGTAGCCGTACTGGGTGAGCTTGGAAAAGATGCCGCCGAAATCGACCTGCCCGTCGCCGAGCGAACGGAACCGCCCGGCCCGGTTGGTCCAGCCCTGATAGCCGGAATAGACGCCTTGCCGCCCCGTCGGATTGAACTCCGCGTCCTTGGCGTGAAACGCCTTGATGCGCTCGTGGTAGATGTCGATGAATTCGAGATAGTCGAGCTGCTGCAAGAGGAAGTGCGACGGGTCGTAGTTGATGTTGCAGCGCTTGTGGCCGCCCACCGCGTCGAGGAACATCTCGAAGGTGGCGCCGTCGAACACATCCTCGCCCGGATGGATTTCGTAACCGATGTCGACGCCGTTCTCGTCATAGACGTCGAGGATCGGCTTCCAGCGTTTGCCGAGTTCGGCGAAAGCCTCCTCGATCAGCCCGGCCGGCCGCTGCGGCCATGGGTAGAGGTAGGGGAAAGCCAGTGCTCCGGAGAAGGAGACCGAGGCCTTCAGCCCCAGGTTCTTCGACGCCTTGGCGCCGAACTTCATCTGCTCGACCGCCCATTGCTGCCTGGCCTTCGGATTGTTGTGCACCGAAGCCGGCGCGAACCCGTCGAACTGCGCGTCATAGGCCGGATGCACCGCCACCAGTTGCCCTTGCAGATGCGTCGACAGTTCGGTGATCTCGACGCCGGCATCGGCGCAGATGCCTTTCACCTCGTCGCAATAGGCCTTGGAGGTCGCCGCCTTTTCCAGGTCGAACAGCCGCGCGTCCCAGGTCGGGATCTGCACGCCCTTGTAACCCAGACCGGCGGCCCATTTGGTGATCGACGGCAACGAATTGAACGGCGCGGCATCGCCCGCGAACTGCGCCAGAAACAGACCGGGACCCTTCATCGTCGACGGCATCGGCATCCTCCCTCTTTTTTCATCGCGACCGAGCATAGCGCCGATTGCGGACGGGGCCAGTCTCTTTGGTCTTTCATGTCGGCGATTTGAACACGCCGCAATTCTGGTATTACCAAATAATGTTGTTTGGTCAAGCGGCCGAGCATGGCAAAACCGCGCCACGGGTAATCCGTCGCGATCGAAAAATTACATATTATTCAATACGGTAACTTCGTAAACGGGCGGCGTTGGTCGGCTTCTTGCCGTCCATTCGAAATTGCTGTAGACCATCAAAAAGGCCCAATTGGTCGAACCAGTTTGCCAAAAAAATGCTGGAACGCCTTGGGGAGGAAACTGGCGGCGGGCTCCGCGGGAGAGCGCCGCGGGAGAACGTGACAGGCGAATTCTGGGAAGGATAGACCATGCATCTTTCGACGCACAACTGGATGCGGGCGGAGCCGCTGGAGGTGACGCTGAAGCGCATCAAGAAATTCGGCTATGAGTCGATCGAGATTTCCGGCGAGCCCGAGCAGTACAAGACCAAGGAGACGCGCGAGCTCTTGAAGGAGCACGGCATCCGCTGCTGGGGCTCGGTGACGCTGATGCTGGGCGAACGCAACCTCGCCGCCAAGGACCAGGGCCAGCGCGAGCGCTCGGTGCAATACGTCAAGGACGTGCTGACCATGGTGAGCGAGCTCGAGGGCGAGATCATCACGCTGGTTCCCGCCACCGTCGGCAAGGTGGTGCCCGACGGCACCGAGGCGGAGGAATGGGGCTGGGTGGTCGACGCCACTCGCGAGTGCTTCGCGCACGCCAAGAAAGTCGGCGTCAAGGTCGCGGTCGAGCCGCTCAACCGCTTCGAGACCTATCTGTTCAACCGCGGCGCGCAGGCGCTCGCGCTTGCCGATGCGGTCAGCCCGGAATGCGGCGTATGCCTCGACGCCTATCACATCCACATGGAGGAGTTTAACGTCTATGACGCCATCCGCCAGGTTGGCAAACGCCTGTTCGACTTCCACGTCGCCGACAACAACCGCTTCGCCGCCGGCCTCGGCCAGATCGACTGGCCGCGGATCGTGCGCACGCTGAAGGAGATCGGCTACGACGGCGCGTTGACCAACGAGTTCGTGGCCCCCGTCGACCGCACGCCGGCCGCGCCCTATCCCGACATGGTCGAGCGCCATCCGGTCGACATCTCGCCCGAGCAGCTGAAATTCATCCAGGATCACGGCTCCAGCGTGCTGACGGAGAAGTTCTACACCGACCAGATGCGCATCACCGCCGAAACGCTGCTGCCGCTGATCAAATAGCCGGTCGAAAGGAAGACGCCCTTCCGCCCGAACGGGCGGCGGGGCCGGGGATGGCCATGCGCATCAAGACGGTCCAAGCCTGGTGGGTTCGCATACCGATCGCAGCGGCGAAGCAGCACCGCAGCGATTTCGGTCAAGTGACGACGTTCGACGCCGCCATCCTGCGCATCGAAACCGATGACGGCCTGGTCGGCTGGGGCGAGGGCAAGAACGCCGCCGGCAGCGCCGGCAGCTATGGCGCGCTGGTCCATATGCTGAACCACGAGGTCGGGCCGCAGCTCGTCGGCCGCGACCCGGCCGACATCGGCGTCATCTGGGAAATGCTCTACAACGGCGTGCGCCACCACACCGCGGCCCATGCCGGACACGCCATGCCGCAGCTGGCGCGGCGCGGCATGAGCGTTGCCGCCATCAGCGCCGTCGACATCGCGCTCTGGGACATCCTCGGCAAGTCGCTTGGCCAGCCTGTCTGGCGGCTGCTCGGCGGCCGCAAGGTCGAGCGCATGCAGGCCTACGCTTCCGGCGGCTGGGCGCCGGCCGAGACCATCGGCGAGCAGCTCAAATCCTACATCGCCAAGGGCGGCTTCAAGGCGCTGAAGATGCGCATCGGCGCCATGGATGGCGCCCCGCATATCTCCGCCGCCCGCGTCCGCGCGGCAAGGGAGGCGCTTGGCCCCGAAGTCGAGCTGATGGTCGACGCGCACGGCACCTATACGGTGGCCGAGGCAAAGCGCTTCATCCAGCTCGCCGGCGACCTCGACCTCGCTTGGTTCGAGGAGCCGGTGATCGCCGACGACAAGCCGGGCTTGGCCGAAGTACGAGCCTCGTCCACCATCCCGATCGCTACCGGCGAGAGCGAGGCGACCCGCTACGCTTTCCGCGATCTCGCCGTTCTGAAGTCGGCCGACATTTTCCAGCCGGACCCCGCATTCTGCGGCGGCATCAGCGAGGCGATGAAGATCGGCACCATCGCCAGCGCCTTCAACCTGCGTTTCGCGCCGCATCTGTGGGCCGGCGCGCCCTGCTTCTTTGCCGGTCTACATGTCTGCGCGGCGTCGCCGGCGAGCTTCACCATCGAATATTCGCTCGGCGCCAACCCCATGATCCACGATCTTGTCGAAGAGACTGTCGAAGCGAAGGACGGTATGATAGCGATCCCTGAAAAGCCCGGATTGGGATTCACAATTTCGGAACGGTTCCTGGAGGCGCACGCGCAACGCTGCTGACGATGAAAGAAAAGAACCTTCTCGCGGAACTCGCCGCCTTTCTGTTCTCCAGTTCGGACAAGGAGACGGGCCGCACGCCGTCGGAGCGTGAACTGGCCGAGCATTTCTCAGTCAGCCGCGGCCAGATCCGCGAGGCGCTGGCCATTCTCGAGGCCATGCGCATCGTCGAGCGCCGCGCCAAATCCGGCATCTATGTCGACACCAAGCAGGCGAGCGTCGAAGCCTTGGCTCTGTTCGCCCGCGCCGGCCTGCCGCTCGATCCGATCCAGATCTACGAAACGGTCGAGCTGCGCAAGATCCACGAGATCAAGGCCGCCGAGCTTGCCTGCTCGCGCGCCACCGAGGAGAATTTCGAGCGGCTGCGCGAGATCCTGAAAGCCTCTGAGGAGCGCATCGCCGCCGGCGAGGGCCTGGCCAAGGAAGACCGCGAGTTCCACCTCGAGATCGTGCGCGCCACCAAGAACGGCATCTTCCACAACATCTGCAGCGTCTACTACCTGATGGGCGAGCAGCGCCTGCCGATCTATTTCAACGACCCCGAGCGCAGCGTGCGCTCGCATGCCGAGCATATCCAGATCTACGAGGCGCTGCTGCGCCGCGACGGCAACCTGGCCCAGGCGCTGATGAACGCCCATCTGCAGGGCGCCGAAAGCTATTGGAAGGGCCTGATCGAGGGCCGCGGGATGGAGCCGACGAGCCCGGCGCTCGAAAAGGCCTAGAGCATTTTGCAGCCCGGCGGCATCGCCTGGCGTCGCGGAAATGCGGCAAACAAACGGGAGCCACATGCCCAGAATCCTGTCGACGCATCCGCTGCATCCGCGCGCCTCCGCCATGCTGGCCGGGGCGGGCAGGCTGGTCGTCGCTTCCGCCCTCGATGGCAGGACGCTTGCCGCCGAAGCGAAGGATGCCGATATCGTCATCGTCCGTGCGCCGCTGCCGGCAGAGCTTTTCAACGGCGCCGCGAAGCTGCGCGCCGCGATCCGGCATGGCGCCGGGCTGGACATGATCCCGGTCGAGGCGGCGACAGCGGCCGGCGTGCTCGTGGCGAACGTGCCGGCGGTCAATGCGCGCTCGGTCGCCGAGCACGTGATGTTCGTGACCCTGGCCTTGCTTCGGCGTTTTCGCATGGTCGACCGCGACCTGCGCGCCAAGGGTTGGCTCGCCGGCCGCGACCACGCCAACGCCAACACCGAGCTCGCCGGCAAGACCATCGGCATTGTCGGCCTCGGCGCGGTCGGCCAGGCGGTCGGCCATATCGCCGCCCACGGCTTCGACCTCAATGTGGTGGCGACGACGCGCAGCATGCGCCCGGCGCCCGACAAGGTCGGCTTCCTATCGATCGACGCCCTGGTCGAGCAGAGCGACATCGTCGTGCTTTGCTGCCCGCTGACACCGGAGACACGCGGCCTGATCAGCCGCGAGCGCATTTCGCGCATGAAGCCCAACGCGCTGCTGATCAATGTCTCGCGCGGGCCCGTGGTCGACGACGACGCGCTGATCGAGGCCTTGCGCAAGGGCAGCATCGGCGGTGCCGCGCTCGATGTCTTTGCAACGCAGCCGCTGCCGCCGAACCATCCCTATTTCGGCTTCGACAATGTCATCGTCACCCCGCACATGGCGGGGATCACCGAGGAATCGATGATGCGCATGGGCGTCGGCGCCGCCGGCGAAGCGCTGCAGGTGCTCGCCAACAAATTGCCTGTCAATCTGCGCAACCCGGAAGTGACCGCTCACTACCGGCGGCGCTTCCCGGTCGACCTGTAGCTCGTCACCGGCGGCGCCTCAATTTTCACGGATTCGACGGGGACATTGCCGCCATGTTCATCGCCCGCCTTTCCCTTCTAGCCGCGAGCCTCTGCGCCACGGCCGTACAGGCCTTGGCTGACGGGCAGGACGGCTATGTGTTCTGCGACAACGGCCTGCGCTGCATCGCGGCGCCCTGCCCTTCCAACAGTGCGCTCGAGCTCGCCACCGGCGAGATCATCAGGGGCGTCGTGATTGACATCGACGGCCTGCCGCAGGAAGACAAGGCGCTCGATCTCCAGGACAAGCTCTACGCCGGCACGATCGTGATTGCCGGCTCGATCGAGACCAGGACCCAGACCTTCAACGGCAAGCGGCAGATCGTGCGGACGCTGGTCGCGACCGGCATCGAACGGACCGCGAGGCCAAGCGAGCGCCGGCACTGTTCGTCGCGCTGACACGGCGCGCCGGTCATCAACCGAGCAGCCGCTCCACTTCTGCCGCGATGCGCAGCAGATGCCGGTCTTGGCCGTTGCGCGCCACCAGCATCAGCCCGGCCGGGCGTGCCGTTCCAGGCATCGGCAGCGAGATCGCGCAGAGATCGAACTGGTTGGCGACCTGGGTGTTGCGCAGCAGCAGGCCTTCGATCCGGTCACGCAACGCCACGTCGCTTGCCATCGAAGCGATGGTCGGCGCGGTCACCGGCGTCGTCGGCAGGCCCAGCACGTCGACGCTGGCCAGGCGCTCGTCCATCGCGGCGGCCAGCGCCGCGCGGCGGCGTAGTGTCCGGATATAGACCGATGCGGGGATAGCCAGGGCGCGCGATAACGGCCCGCTGACATGCGGATCGACCGGCACGGATGCGCCCGTCGCCAGCCAGTCGGCATGGACCTCGGCGCCCTCCATCGACGCGATCGTGGCGCGCCTGGTCGCCGCGCGCATGTCGGCAAGCAGGTCCTCGACCGACAGGTCCGCGATCCGCGCGCCGGCCTGCTCGACCTTGCCCAGGCATCGATCGAACGCGGTCGCCACCTCGCTTTCGGTGTCGTCGAAAAGAACACCGCGCGGGATCCCGATACGAAGACCGGCAAGCGGCAACGGCAGGTGCAGGGGCGGCATCTCCTCGCCGGCCATCGCGGCGTCGGCGACGGCGCATGCGGCGACACTCAGCGCCAGTGGCCCGATCGAATCCAGCGTCGCGGATAGTGGATAGGCACCGGCCAATGGTATGCGCCGCGCCGTGGGCTTGAAACCGACCACGCCATTCAGCGATGCCGGGATGCGGACCGAGCCGCCGGTGTCGGAGCCGATGGCGACGTCGCAGGTTCCTTCACCCACCGACACCCCGGCGCCCGATGACGAGCCGCCCGGTATCAGGCTGGCGTCGGTAGCATTGCCGGGCGTGCCGTAGTGCTGGTTGTCGCCGATCGCGGTGAAGGCGAATTCGGTCATGTTGGTCTTGCCGAGGATGACCGCGCCGGCTTGGCGCAGCCGGCCGACGATCGCGGCATCGCGCAAGGCGGGGGCCGCTGTCCTGAGCATCAGCGAGCCGGCCGTGGTCGGCTCGCCGGCGACGTCGAACAGATCCTTGATCGAGACGATCGTGCCATCGAGCGGCCCGAGCGTCACGCCGGCCTTCCGCCGCGCATCACTGGCGTCGGCGGCGGCTCGCGCTGCTTCCGGGTAGAGCCGCACGAACACGCTCTCGTTGCTCGCGCGGGCCGCCAGACGCGACAGCAGAATTTCGAGATGATCGCGGACTGGGTGCATGTTCGGTGTCGGACTCCGCAAGGCTGCAACGTCTTTAGAGCATGATCCCGAAAAGCGGGAACCGGTTTTCGGAAAGATCATGCTCCAACAAGTTGGATCAGGCATATTTGCACTGCCGGGCCGAAGGGAGAGAAGCAACGATGCTCTACAAAGGCGGCTGCCACTGCGGCAAGGTGGCGTACGAGGTCGAGGGCGAGATCGGCGGGGTCGTGCGCTGCAACTGCTCGATCTGCGCCCGCAAGGCTGCATTGCTCTGGGCGGTGCCGCATCGGAACCTGCGGCTGCTCGCCTGGGGCGACGACCTCGGCCGCTACACCTTTGGCA